>WJIO01000332.1 GCA_014730235.1 Candidatus Poribacteria bacterium | reverse complement strand
GATCTGGAGAGCTACTATTTCATTGTCCGCACTAATTCAGATATGACACAGATTGTTAAAACATTCCTAAATAAAATTAAGGGTAGTTTACCGGCTTTATTTTTCGGAACGACAGACGAAGAACGGGGTATATATGGAAACTTAGAAAGGATGTTTACATTTCGCAAAAGCGACTTTGAACCTTTTCCTGTATACTCTATTCCTGAATTTCTGGTACCTGATCTTGAAAAAGCTATTCGTCGAGAGCTGAGTAAGCTGCTCGAATCTGATGTGTTTCCCCACTATGTCAAAACAGTGTGTGCCGCTTTAGCCTTCTTTTACGGACGCACAAGCGGCGGTAAAGGAGACGCGCAGAGCTTCCGAAATTTCATAGATCATCTGGTGAATGAAGAAGATTATGACGGACTTCTCACTGCCGAAAGCGTAATAAAGGCATTTAATGTTGATGAGGCTGATAGAGACGCCATCAAGACAAGTATTGACAAGCAAATATACGCTGTAGAGGAACTAAGAGCTTTATTATCCAACTTAGCATTGGCTTTTCAGTCAAGCATTGATAATGGATCAGATAAATGGATGATGGGATTCTTACGCAAATCTGAGAAATTCATTGACATTTCCCCAGATAATTATGTCAATTTACTATTAAGGGGTACACAACTAGGTTACCATCTGTTTTCAGAGCAGAATAAATCAAACTCCTTCCTGTGCCGAATCTGCAATACTACACAGGCGAGTATCGAAGACAGCTATGTAACGATTGGCCTTAATGCCTTCAGATTTAATAATCAAAGCGCTAGGCAAAGGTCAGAGAAGATATGTATTCGGTGTGCCTTATATTCCTATCTATCGCAGAAGCTGTTAGGAACAGAGATGATATCCGCTGCGGGAAAACTGCCTCAAGCTCCTAAGACCTACAATTTGATCTTTCATTATGGAAGACATGACAGCAATGGGATTGAGCAACTGGTTCAAAAGATTGATCTAATCTGGAATTTGGTCCGACAGCATAAAGACGCGGATCAGCTAAGAAGGGAAGTGAATTCAAAAGTCAGAGACTTGAAAAAAAAGATTGTGGAGGCAAAAAATGAAGGAACCAAACAAAAATACGAAAAGGAGATGACGCAGAAAGAGTCTGAAGTGCAAAAAGCTCAAGAGGAAGTTAAAAATATTGAGAAACAGATACTTATAGCTTATCCTCCTTTTATGCAAGACTCTCAGGCTTCTTTTTCACCTTCAGAGAGTCCCTCATTGGATACTATCGCTAATATGCAGTTGTCCGAATCAAAAGTAGAGCGGCATGTGCTGGGATTAGGTATGCAGGGCTATCGTATGATCCTGTTTGTGCTGCCTCAAATACGTCCGCCTTATGATACCAAAGAACACGACTTCGCTCAACGCCGTTTCTCCAATAGCCGCGTGACAGTATCGGCAGTGTTATCTTTTCTGCACCAGTTGTGCGGATGCGATGGGCCATTTTATTATCAATCGCTTCCCACACTCACTGCTGACGCTTTTCAAACGGATAGATTCTACATACGTGATGAACCGATAAACGTGGAACAGGCCCAGCGGGAATATGAAGCCATTACACAATTAGCGTGGCGTCTGATCTGGCAGCAGGGAAGCAAAGGCTTTGTGCGTAAAGTAATACTGGCTGAGAAATTGCTTGAGGATCCATTAGGCACTTTTTCAGCCGTTATGCGCGATAGTCCAATACTTGGCAAAAAAGAAGGTAATTATAAATTACTAAAATCAGAATATCGCCAGGATTGGAAAGCTCAAGATTTGACAGAATACGCGCGGTTCATACAAAAACTCTCAACAATTCAGGAGGCGAATCCAATGGCACTTAAAGTTGACAGAGAAAAACTGGATACATTTTGTCGTCAATTATTCCAGGTAATTGATGACTTCGGTCTATTACCAAATCAGTTGTCAGCCAAGCCCAATGAGTTTGAAAAATATCCTCGTCTTTTACTGGGCAGTATTCGGCGCTATAGCGATGTAGAAGCTGGATTCAGAGAATGGGAGAGCCGGGTATTGCGCGCTTCGCCCTACAGAAAGGAAAAAATGTATTTGGAGCTTGAAAAACTCCGACAGTGGATGGTGGAGAATCAGGACATATTTGCTGAGAGATCAAATATCCAGCATCTATATACAAGCCTCTATTCAAGAATTTTCAATTATGTCTACCCAAGACGTATACTTGCGAATGCCTACTGTGTTAAGAAATGTGGCAGCCAGGATGCGCTTGATGAAGAGTCCTTAACTCAAGAATTTACTGATATAATTGAAGATGCAGTAAAGAAGGTTCAGGAAACTTATAAGAATGAATGGGACGTTATTGTCGCTGACGCTAAACGCAATCTGTTAGCAAATAGGGCATACTACGAGAAAGTTATACGTGGCTCGGAAGTTTCTACTTCCGAAGAAGAAGAGCTAACCAATTATGAAACTGAGGGGGAGAATAATGAATAACTCAGAAAGATTCGATGCTTTTGTGAATCAGTTGTGTGATGTAGAAACACTGGTTCCGAGGGATGTAAAAAAGAAAAAGATTGCCAAGGCTATTTACACCCGAAATATTGCAACTATAGTGGGAATAAAAACAACAACAGGACGCTTTCTCCCTGTTTCTCACGAAGGTTACTCAAATGAAACTTATGTAGATAAGGTGTATGAGCTTCTGGGTAGAGATCGCGCTGAGTTCATCGGGCGGAAGCTTAAAGGCATTGAACGCAGAGCACACATGACATTGTTCCGAGAGATGATTGAGTCAGAAAACAAGACAGAATGGCGTCAGTTTTTTGAGAATAATTTCGGAAAAGAATGTATGATACCTGATAATCTGTGCATTGCATGTTGGAATTGCTCATTATTTGGCGGCCTGGAACCTGGTAAAGGAGCCACGTTTTCACGCATCCGATATTTCGACACTTTTTCAGTTGAAGACTCCGCTACATGTATCCAGACCGATGACTCACCCGAGCAAATGGCAATCGGGAACACAGTTGGCGAGGACCTGAGTGTAGAACGCAGTGAAGCGTCTTTTCATCGCTATGAATATGTCAAAGCAGGAACGCGATTTCCTTTTATTACAATAATAGAAAGCCCGACTTTACTGGATGTGGCCGGATATCTGATGAGTGTAAAGCTGGCAGATCAGCATGGTTATGGCAAATATTCCGCAAATCATGGAAAATTTACAACCCAATTCCTCGCCGTATCCACCGGTTACCCCATGTTTTCTGTGCTGGATATGCTGAAATGGGCAGAAGCTGATGACAATTCGCAGCTTAAAGCCAATCTGAAATTTGAATCGGCTTTGAATGAACCTGTCACCATACTGGATGATGAAATCGAGCTAATACAAGGCAAATTAAATGAAGCATTCCAATCTTATATGAAGGTATTAAATCCGGCTGAAGGGACATAGGAAAAATATATGGCTTAAGAACGTATACAAACCATGACCCCCAGGAGGATATTTATGTTATATGCACGCTCTTTCATAATGCGTAATTGCGGGCGATTTACGCATATAAGCTCCGATTTTGGGTCTCAATATCACACTCATACTTTTGTTACAAGCGAGGCCCTTTATGCCAGTCTGACCAGAGGGGCAACATGGAAGCACGAAAGCAAATTTATTGATCTGAAATCAGACGCAGAGAAAAGCCTGAGCGCGGATTACTTCTTCTGTGACTATGCAGTTAATGAAAAGCCACTCTGGTTTACACCAGGAGTATTCGTAGATAGGAATTTAAAGCCGCTTCAAAAGCAAAAAAAGGTAGTAGATAAAAGCAACTTTAATGTTGTAGATGAAGATTATCCGAGCACTGGTGGAACGCGACCGGATGGGAAAAGTCGCGGATACTACTGTCCAACTTATGGAACCATTGAAGCTATTCTGCCAAATCATTGGATGTTTACCTGGGCAATGTCTCCCGACGTGGAAGAACTGGAATGTTTTCGGGTCAATCAGATATTCATGATGGGAAAGAAGCAGACAATGTTCCAGATTATTCAGCTTTCTCAGGTTCTTTCTGGTAAGTATTCAGTGGATATCTGTCAGACACCATATATTCAGGTATCTCCATTGGATATTAAGACATTTGCAAATTTCGAGGTTTTGGCAGCGACTGCGCGCTATATGCTCATAAAAGGAGAATTGCGAAATGCAGAACCACATTGGACATTTGAAAACGCCCATATTAGGAAGTATGGGTATTCGTTTAGCATCCCTGAATTTTATCTGAAGAACAAAATACTATAGATGTGTTGAATTTGCACAAAGCAGGGAGATTTATTATGGAACCCATCATCGTCTCCGAATACGGCACATATCTGGGCAAGCACAGCGAGAGGCTGGTAGTCAAATATCGGGATAAGGAAAAGACAAATGACGAATATCCCCTCATGGATATAGACCAGGTGATCGTCAGTTCCCGGGGAGTGAGT
>WJIO01000331.1 GCA_014730235.1 Candidatus Poribacteria bacterium | reverse complement strand
GTATAGAAGACAGAAAGCTGGGAAGTTTCCACATAGGCGAAAAGATGAATATTCATGTAGCAAATTCAGAACATCCTATCACCAAAGGCCTTTCCGATTGGGAAATGATAGACGAAACCTATGTAATGAATGATGCAGATGATGACAACGAAATATTACTCACCACAGATCATCCCAAAAGCATGAAAACCATAGCATGGGCTCGACAACACAAAAAATCCAGGGTGTTCTGCTGTGAATCCGGGCACGATAACAGAACTTGGGAAAATGATAATTTTCAGACTGTGCTTCAACGTGGGATAAAGTGGGTAGCAGTTAAGTAAATCAAAAGGGGTTTTAAAAGTGTCTATTTCAAATAAAGACGAATCTATAATTCGTGATTTGGCCAAGAAGGTAGCGGATATCGCCAGCTTGCCTGTTCAACAGGAGAAAAAGGAACTGTGGATCAGGATTAACCGTCTTGAACGGGTCAGACCCACTATCCATGTCCAGGCTATTGATGCCAGTATATGGGTGGAACTGATACCGGATAATGAGCTTCAGACGAAAGACCCCTTCTGTCGAGGGCAGGAGATGTACCTGCGAAAGATTATCTACTGCTGGGAAAACTTCCGGGATGACCGAGTGGTGGATGACGTTGTGGTTTCTCCTATTATGATCTGGGGTGACTGCCGAAGCACCGGCTTTGGCATGAAAGTTAATATGGAACGCCCTGATATGAAATTCGGCGCCGGGTTGATTAAACAAACTATAGAGTCAGAAAGAGATATAGAGAAGATTAATACAGAACCGGAAGTTTACGTTGACTGGGAAAATACGGAGAATCACTATCAAAGGCTCTGTGAATTATATGACAGTATTTTAAAGGTTGAAAAGCGGGGTCCTAGTTTCTTTTGGCTGACAGTTATGGATCAATTCATCATGTGGCGCAGTATCCCCCAGATGTTTGTTGACCTTATAGAACGTCCCAAATGGGTACATGAAGCCCTGGAGAGAATCACCATAGGCCACATCCGAAGTATTAAGCAAATAGAAAAATTGGGCGTTTTATATCCCGGGAACAGCAGATCCAGTCTTGGTTCGGGTGGATATGCATGGACAGATCAGCTACCTCAGCCTGATTTTGATGGCGAACACGTAAGGTTAAAGGACATCTGGGGAAGATGTGCTACCCAGATTTTCACTGAGGGTATATCACCGGAGATGCACGACGAATTTGCTATCCAGTATGAAAAACGGATTCTGGAGTGTTTTGGCCTGGCCACTTATGGATGCTGTGAGCCATTGCATAATAAAATGGATTATGTAAGAAAAATAAAGAACCTGCGCCGGGTGTCCATGAGTCCATGGGTTGATGTTGAGGTCGCATCTGAGGCTGTGGGCAAGGATTATGTATATACTCACAAGCCTAACCCAACCATGATCAGCATGGTGGAGTGGCATCCTGACCTGGCCTATAATGAACTTAAAGACGCATTTGAGAAAACCCGGAATAACGTTCTGGAAGTGAATTTCCAGGATTTGCATACTGTTAGAAATGAACCTCACAGATTGACGGAATGGACTGAGATTGCTATGCAGCTTGCTGAAGAATATGCCTGAGATTCGTCATTTTGCTTATAATAACAGACATTTTTTTATTGCGTTTTGGCTTGTTTAATTTTACCCCATAGATTAGCTAGCTTTGATTTTGGCTGGACAGTTAAAGCTCCGGCATAAAGACGATTTACATCATCGTCGCTTAATGCCCCTTCATATATAGCAACTTCGTCTATATCGCCCTCGTACCATATACCATTCATATGTTGAGTATACGCAATAGACGGTTTTACTTGTGCTCCGTAGGCCATGCTTATGGAGTCAGGGGCTGGTGTTGTGGCTTTTAATTTGCCATCCAAATATATCCTGACGTTTTTCTGATCTTCAGCAATTCCAACAACGTGATGCCATTGTCTGTCTTTTGGGAAAGGCGTATAGGCGGAAATCCACTGTTTGGCAGTATCCTGTGTATCTGCCCGTATCCAAATTCCCACCTGATCGCTATCCAGAAGTTGGATTCCATAATTATATTTATCGTAAATTGGGTTTCGCGTTCCTAATACTGGTTTGATGATAGCTTCCATACTAACAGCAGGAAAGAATATGTCGTTGGTCATCCTGATCAAATCCATCTGTCCATCAAAGCTAAGAGCATCTCCGATTGCTCCGGGTATAACTTTTGGATTACCGGTTATAGTTCCCGGAAAATCGCCGGATTCGTCTTCTACAATATTCCCTTTTATGGTTTCCTCATCAAGAGTCCATAAAGCTATTAAACCCAAATCTTCCCGGAGACCAGCATTAAGGGTTTGAATATCACCAAGGGTAAAGGTCAAATAAGCGAGAAACATTATTAATATAAAAGCTTTTATCAAGAGTTTCATGCTATCTCCCTTCCTTATGAATGGTTTTAACGTCTTATACCGGCAAACATGGCAACAACGCTTGCTGTTATAACAATGAATAAAATGATTGATAAGACCTTATGAGGTATTTTAACTGATATCCTTGATCCTATAAATACTCCTGGAAGCGAACCTATAAACATGGTAACAGCAACAACCACATCCATACTCCCACCCAAAAGATACGCGAAAGAACCAACAACGGACATCACTATTCCTATAAAGACGCTTGTTCCCACTGTGTTATTGGGCGAAAGTTGAAAAACTGACCCCAGAATAGGAACTATCATTACCCCGCCGCCTATGGATGTAGCACCAATCAACGTTCCAACACCTGTACCGGCAAAAAATCCATATAACTTTCGACTAAAGGGGAATTTTTCTGCTGGCGTGTAGTAGTTTTCCTCTGTATTCTTACGCCCTTTTATAAGGTTATATAACATCAACATCCATGTGGCCAGAATAGCAATAGTGATTATTATTTTCATAATATAATCAATTCCACTACCATAGGCTTTTGAAAAATGGTTTATCACATATGAAGTTAAAATAACCGCAGGAACACCACCAATAATAATATAAAGTGCAGTCCTTTTACGCACTGTTCCCAATCTGAAATGCTCAAAAGCTCCAATAGATCTAGTTAAAACAGAATACAAAAGCCCTGTACCTACTGCTGCTACAGGAGATAAATTTAAAATATACAAAAGTGATGGCATGACCAGAACTATCCCTATACCTGTCAGACCTATTGTTATACCAATACCAAAACCTAATCCCAGCCGAATAATAATATCTGTAAACGAACCGAAATCCACAAAGCATCCCTTTCTTGTAAGACTTGTAAGTGGTTTTCAATAATGATTTTTCGGTTTTCAGTCGCGCTAAAAATTCCCCTCGTCCCCTTATAAAAGGGGAATAACTGGCTTTGCCCATTAGGAGAAAGTTGGAAAGATTTATTGAAAACTACTTATGTTAAAAATATTGTCTATAGAATTATCAGTAAGTATTTGAGATTTTGACTGTCAAAACCACAAGTTTTTATAGGTAAATTATAAACCAATTTTCGCTGATATGTCAAATGCTTTCAGATATCTCCAAGCATAAATTTTACATCTCTGTGTTATTGCGAAGAACGGAGTAACAAAGAAAGTTTTTAGTC
>WJIO01000330.1 GCA_014730235.1 Candidatus Poribacteria bacterium | reverse complement strand
TGCTGAGGGATTTCCTCTATAGAACAATATCGATCCAGTGCAATATGTATATCTTTATAAGACGAACAAATAACCATAGGCTTATAGCCTGTTTCCAGCTCAATTTCTCTTTTTGTTTCATCGCTTAACGGCTCTATAGCCGCTACTACAATTGTTTTTCCTATTAAATCGACTGGAACAATAGTATGTTTATAAGCCAGATCAGAGGATAAAACTGATAACATTTCGGGTTTATCTGGTACCTGGTCAAGAGATAGATAAGGTATTCCAAGCTGTATTGCATAACAGGAATATATGCTTTCTTCATCAGCATATCCCAACTCAACCAGGATTTCCACAAGCTTTTTTCTTCTTGATTTCTGTAATTTCTGAGCTTCTTCAATATCAGATTTATTAACTGCGTCTATTTCCAAAAGGGCATCGGCCATAGATCGGCTTCTGTATCTACTAATCTCCCTGGCTTTTTCTATTTGACTTTCAGATATATGACACTTTTCCCGCAAAACAGTTTCTATTGGTATTTCTTCCTGATTTTGTCTTTTGATGGCTTCTTCCAGTTGTTCCCTTGTTATAACACCGCCATCCAGTAAAACCCGGGTATAAGGTTTCTTCATTACCCGGTTTAATTCATAGGCTTCAATACCCTCCTGAACTACGGCCTTTATCTCTTCCGGCTCCCAGGGCATGGTTATATAGCTGTAAATTTGACTTTCACTTACAGCATTTACCATTCTTTCAGCTTCGGTATATGGCCCAAGAATTATAGATACTGTATCGGAATAAGGTTGTAGTATTTTTTCTATATTTTTAACGCTGTCCATACCCGGCATCTTATAGTTTGATAAGATAACTGCTATTTCTTTTTGTTCCATTATACCTGGTATACTTTCGCTGTTTGTAGCAGGAAAGATATTATAGTCGTATCTAAGAGTTCTGGCCAGGGCTTTTAAATTATTTACTTCCGTGTCCGCCAGTAAAATGTTATAGGAACTCATATTAAATTTCACCGTGATTTTTTGTATGTATGCTTAAAAAAATCTCTGGGCAGAATATAAGCATAGTTAATTCCCATGTATAATATATCGGCATTTATGCCCGGATGCTTGAATTATTAGTTTGTTGATTTCAAAATAAATAAAAATATTATGACTTTTAGTTCTCCGCCTATATAAGGATATTTTTAATAAGCGCAAACATTATGCCATATCTGGCAGGATCGGATTTAAGGCTGGTAAATACTGAATTAGAGATGTTTTTGGTTTTATATGGAAAGACACAAAAGAGCGATTTAATATGTGTCATGTTGCAATATGTTACATAAAAATAAATATTTATGGATTGGGCATGCTTAGCATGCCCAATCTTTATTCAAGGTATTTACGATCCAAATTTAACCTTGAAAGTCCTTATTTCATAGGGTTTTATGTAGAATGAGACATTACTTCCGCTTATTTTCATTTTCTCATCACCCTCTTCCATAAGGTTGCATTCTGCGACTTCCTTGGGAGGTGCGATAAATTCCATATTTATTTCCCCTCGCTGTCCATAGGCCTCGTAAAGGCGTAAGATAATATCATCATTATCTTCAGCCTTCTTTATAGTGTCAATTACCACATGCTTTTTATCAACACAGACAAAGGAAGCCGATTTTGGTAATTCACCGTATCTGGGTTCACTTATTAAAGTGAGTAATGGGCTGTTGATTTCATAAGCTCTCTGCACGGTTTCGGCTTTCCGCCAATCACCTTTGTGGGGATGCAGGGAGTAAACAAATTGGTGTTTGCCTTCGTCGGCTTTTGGGTCTGGGCTGGTTGGAGAACGCAGCAGAGATATACGCATTATGTTGTTATGAATATCATGACCATATTTGCAGTCGTTTAAGATACTCAAGCCGTAATCACCTTCTGATAGGTCTGTCCATTTCTGGGCTGGAACTTCAAACTTGGCCCTGTCCCAACTGGTGTTAAAGTGAGTCGGTCTTTCTATTGTGCCGAATTGTATTTCATATGTGGCTCTTGGCGAAAGAACATCTACAGGGAAAGCCACTTTCATCAATACATGCTTTTCCCACCAGTCAACATCTGTGGCAAAGTCAACTCTTGGGATTTTGTTGTAAATTGATATATTCTGGGTTATAGTTGATTTTTCGGTCTTTTTTATAATTCTAACAGTAGCTCGGACAGGTCCGGTCTCTATGACTTTTGCCGATTCCAGATTTGCCGGTGGCAGAGGTTTTTCCTCAAAGTTAAAGTCTATATCCCAGGCATCATGGGCGTGAGGACGATCAACGAAGAATTGCAGGACATTTCCACAGCTACCTTCCGGCAGCACTTCCCTGTCTGCCATCTTATCATATATTCGGCAAAGCTCTCCGTCTTTATTTAACTCTATTCTATACAGGGAATTTTCCATGCTTTGGCTCAATACAGCTAAGTCTGGATCATCTTCAATAGTGCTTTCACCCTCTACTAAATGATATACGCTGTAACCCATGGATGGAATGTTGTTTGCTTCAAAGATTATCTCGGTTTCATCACCATCTTTGCCAACAATCTGAGATGGCACTTCCTGACCATCTTTATCTAGAATCCGGAATTTATCGCTTTCCAACTGAACTTTGGCAGTTGCAATATCGTCCCGATCCCATGAAAGGGTGTTTACTACTATAATGGCCTTACCTTCTCCGGTTGTATTAATTTTTGGACTCATGAAACCAACAGCCTGTGTTACAACTTCCTCACCGGATTTCAAAACCTGTGAATAATCCTCATCGGCATCCTTGTAGACTTCGTTTATGGAAGAGCCGGGGAGAATATCGTGGAACTGGTTGCACAGAATAACCTTCCAGCCTTCGTAAAGTTTTTCCTGGGGATAATCCCCACCCGTCAGCATGGCCATAGCTGAAAGAAATTCGGCATTTCTATAAAGCAGTTCGCTCTTACGGTTATTTCGCTTAGTTCTTGCCTGAGTAGTCTGACATGCCCTGTGATATTCGAGATAAAGTTCACCGTTCCAGACCGGTAGTTTATCGTCATCTACAGCTTTTTCTATGCGGTCAAAGTAGTCCTGTATTTTACCAAAGGTACATTTGGGAACTCCCACCATATTTTCCAACCTTATTCCCGTTTCCAGCATTTCCTTTGTAGGCCCGCCGCCGCCGTCACCATAACCGAAGCTGTAAAGCACTTCATCGCACTGGTCTTTCTGTCTGAACTGATCCCACTGGGCTATGCAGTCCTTTACTGATAGACTTCCGTTGTAGTTGAGGGGCGGCATTATGGAAAGAATTTCAGTACCATCAATTCCCTGCCAGTTAAACAAGCTGTATGGAAATTTGCTGTATTGACTCCAGTCAATTTTTGTGGTGGCAAAGAAATCAACACCAGCTTTTTTAAGTATTTGCGGAAGCGACCAGCAGAAACCAAAGGCATCGGGCAGCCAGCATGTTCGGGAATGGATGCCAAATTCCTTTCTGAAAAACCTGTTGCCATAGAGAACCTGTCGTACCAGGGATTCGCCTGATGACACGTTGCTATCCTGTTCTACCCATGTTGCGCCTACTGGTTCCCACAGGCCTTCGTTTACGCGCTTTCTAATTTCCTCATATACATCGGGATAGTATTTCTTAGTGAATTCGTAAAGCTGGGGTTGACTCTGGCTGAAATGATAATAGGGATATTCTTTCATGTAATTAAGCACTGTGGAGAATGTACGTCCACATTTACGATGGGTTTCTCTTAAAGGCCATAGCCATGCGGTATCAATATGGGAGTGACCGCAGAGAAGCAACGAACCAAAACCAAAGCTGTGCTGAAATTCTTTTATTCCTTCTTCCAGCATTCTGTTGGTCTCGGCCATAGTTTCCATGTAGCTTTCCCTGTCCTTATGGTCAATGTCCACATGTTTAATACAGTTATTCAGCAAATCCAGCATACGAAGTTGAGGTCCTGAGCCGTTTTCCAAAACCTGTATTACATCAAAGACAACCTTTGCATTCCAGTAAAATTCCCATATATTGGGATTTATGGTAACTATATCTGCATGTCGGAAATTATGCTTTTCGTCAAATCGGGCACTGCTGTAGGATTCTACCAGGATTTCAAATTTTTCACTACCTTCGGCTTTTTCCAGCAGAACTACTTCTTCCCTGTTTCTATCCAAACCCTGACATGGCTTACCATTGACATAAATGAGGGATTCGCCGCCGGGTCTCACTACCAAAGCCACCTTTTTTCTGGCCATATCTTCAGGTATAACTACCTCAGATTTAAACCACATGGTAACGTCTTTGCCGCCCCATGATGACCCGATTTCAAAAGGTTTCCAGCCTGTTTCCGGAGGCGCGCTTGGACCCTGTTTTTTTCCTGTTACAACAGCCTCCCAGTTGTTAATGGGGACACGACTGCTGTATATAGTTGATTGTATTTCTTTTAGTCTGTCATTTATCTGTCGACCTTCAACCTGCCGTTCTGCATCAAAATGAGGCATATCTATCTCCCTCTATATATCGTCTCTAAGTTCCATTATTTTAGCTATATTTGCATTCGGGTCTATCTTTGGTAAAAGTTTTCCGGTTTTGCATGTGAATAACCTGGTTACACCCGGGCCGTGACCTGCTGTTACACAGTCGCTATGAGCGATAATACCTATAGTAACTGCGCCTTTTCTGTATATTGCACCGTAGGAATTATCGGCATCCATAATCGCTACCAGATCACCAAATCGAAGGTCATCCAGACCATATTCTTTTACAGAATCATCATCAAACAACTGAATATCATAATCACCTCTGTCAGCAGAATTACCACCAAGACCAGACCCCATAATCTTAGCTGGAACTTTATGGGTAACCGGAACAATCAGCTTATCATTCTGCACTTCTGGATTAATTTTCTCCAGAAATTCCGGTGACAAATTCATTATCTTAATTTCAGGAAAATCCAGCAGTTTAAGTCCGACGCCAAAGGCTTTGACTTGTATTTTATCGCCTATTAGAAGCTTTTCCATAATTTCAGGTTTAAAGTCCACCAGGATGTGCTCTATACCACCATGTTTGGCTGTAACTGTACCTTTTTCTCCTTTTGCATCCCCTGAAACTAAAACTGCTTCATTGCCCACACATGCCAGAGTATTTAAACCGGAGTTCTGACCCCCATCTTTGCTTTTCATGCTGACCGACGGTTCAACATGATCCGCCTGCCAGCCTGTGGCCAAATCGCCAACCCTGATATTATATGTTATTCCACCAGTACCCGGTAATACTAATGGTTGACCATCAGCACTAATTCTGTATGGGGAAGTTTTAGGGCTGGATATTTCACCGGCAACCGAAACCCTGACCAGCTTATCAACGTTTGTTTTAATCATTTTTTTACCTTTCATTTATTACAATCGCGCTTGAAATGATCTTAACCTGGACACCTAAAATTTGTGGGATATAGTTATTTTAAACTCAATATTACACTATGTCAAGGATTCAACGAAAAATAACAAATTCTAATTGACAATAACAGGATATTTGTTAAACTGTTGTAAATCAAAAGTATATTGAATTTTTTAAATACCTGATGGGGATAATAAAAAATGAAAAAGACAGCTTTTATATGCAATAATCCTGATACTATCAATCGGGTTTATGATAAGGGCAGGAAAGAAAAAATTGCAGAAATATCACACCTGTATCCACATATCATAACATCCGAAAATATAAATCAGCATAAGGAAAGATTAAAGGATGTCGAAGCGGTGTTTTCCACATGGGGAATGCCCAAACTTTCAGACGAACAACTGAATATACTTCCCGGATTAAAGGCTGTGTTTTATGCAGCAGGTTCAGTAAAAGGCTTTGCTGGCCCACTGTTGGACAGAAATATTATAGTTATGAGCGGCTGGGGGGCCAATGGAGTACCTGTGGCAGAATTTGCCCTGGCCCAGATATTGTTATCCAATAAGGGATATTTCAAAAACACCCGCGCTCATACCTCCCGGGAAGAGCGTCACCATGCTTATCGTGGGCCTGGTAATTTTGGTGAAACGGTAGCAATACTCGGAGCCGGAATGATCGGTAAAACTCTTATCAAATTACTGTCAAATTTTGTTTTAGATATCATTGTATGGGATCCTTTTCTCAGCCCAGAAGATGCTGACAAAATGGGCGTTGAAAAAGTATCAACTTTAAAAGAAGCCTTTCAGAGAGGCTTTGTGGTTACTAACCATCTGGCCAACGTGCCGGAAACTGTCGGTTTAATTACCGGAAAGCATTTTTCAGTCATGCGCCCAAACGCTACTTTTATCAATACAGGCCGGGGAGCTACAATTGTAGAAAAAGATCTTATCAGTGTATTCCAGGAAAGGGAAGATTTAACCGCTCTTCTGGATGTCACATATCCGGAACCGCCGGAGGAAGGTTCACCTTTATATACCATGCCCAATGTAAACCTGACTTCCCATATAGCGGGTTCTATGGGGGCTGAAGTAGTTCGTATGGCAGATTATGCAATCGAAGAATTCCAGGCCTGGGAACAGGGTAAACCCCTGACATACGAAGTAACACATGATATGCTTGCTACTATGGCATAATTTGAAATAAGAAGGGAGTAAAAATGCCTGATACGGATAAAAGACCAAATATACTTTTCTTTTTCACTGACCAACAACGATGGGATACATGCGGCTGTTATGGTCAGGAACTTCCTATAACGCCGAATCTGGATAAGATGGCAGATGATGGGGTAAAATTTGATAAGGCTTTTACATGTCAACCGGTCTGCGGTCCGGCCAGGGCGTGCCTGCAAACAGGTAAATATGCCGAAGAGATAGGTGTTTACACAAATAATAGGCTTCTTCCTCTTGATGAACCCACTGTTCCCAAGTGGCTGGGTGAATCGGGTTATGAGACAAGTTATATAGGCAAATGGCATCTGGCTTCTTGCGGGCCGAAAGATGGGCCTGATGATTTCCGAACAAAACCTGTTCCACCGGAGAGGCGTGGTGGTTATAAAGACTATTGGTTGGCTTCAGATGTGTTGGAGTTTACGAGCCACAGCTACGATGGCCACATGTTTACCGGTGATATAGAACGTCGTGATTTTCCTGAAGGACGTTATCGGGCTGATGTGCTGGGCGACTGGACCCTTGAATATCTGGATACCAGAAGCGGGGGAAAGCCGTTTTTCCTGTTCCTTTCATTTATAGAACCCCACCATCAAAACGACCATAACCGTTACGAAGGCCCTAAAGGTTCAAAGGAAAGATGGGCAGATTATAAGATTCCGGGGGATTTGGTAGGCACTGAAGGTGACTGGCGGGAAAATTTCCCGGATTACCTTGGATGTTGTAACAGTCTTGACAGCAATCTGGGAAGAATCAGGGCAAAATTGGATGAACTTGGCATCGCTGATAACACATTACTTATATTTACCAGCGATCACGGGTCACATTTCAGGACACGAAATGGTGAGTATAAACGCTCATGTCATGATGCCTGCATACATGTTCCTATGGTGATCTGTGGCCCTGGATTTACCGGCGGTAAGGTTGTTGACGATATGGTCAGCCTCATAGATTTACCCCCGACTATCATGACTGCTGGAGGTTTGGATAAACCGGGAACCATGAAAGGAAATCCTCTTCAGGGTCTGCTGGATGATACAGCGCAGGATTGGCCTGATGATGTATTTTTACAGATAAGTGAGAGCCAATGTGGACGGGCAATACGCACAAAAAATTGGAAATATTCGGTAAGAGCACCCCACAAAAAAGGCAGTGATCCCAACAGCGAACTGTATATAGAAGATTACCTCTATGATCTGGATGCTGATCCGCATGAACGCAATAACCTGGTTGCAGATCCTGCATACAGGGATATACGTTTGGAAATGGAAGAGAGATTGAAAAAATGTATGGTTAAAGCCGGAGAAGAAATACCGGAAATCAGACCAAAGGAAATTTGTGAGGATAATTAAATGACCGAATTTTCAAAGCTGGTGGAACTATGCGTTAAATTAGAGGGAACAAATAAGAAAAACGAAAAATCTCAATTTATAGGGGAATTTCTAAATACACTAATAGAAGAAGAAATAGCTACGGCGGTTTTGTTGATATTGGGTAAAATTTTTTCATCTACCGATTCCAGAACCCTAAATGTAAGTGGTGCTACCATAAATCGGGTTATGAAGCGTATTGCCGATGAAAAAGAATCAAGTGAGTTGGAAGATAGGCCCCCGCTTTCTATAATTGACGTTCATAAATATTTTGCTGAAATTGCCTCTACTTCGGGCAAAGGTTCGCGAAAGCGCATTGACGATCTATTGACAGAGCTATTCATCCTTTCTAACCCTCAGGAAGTGGAATACCTGATGAAGATGATCGCCGGTGAAATGCGTCACGGCGTGGCTGATGGTGTAATGATTAAAGCTATATCCGAAGCTGTTGATGCTGGCCTGAGGAAAACTCAGAGGGCTGCCATGTTCCTGGGGGATATAGGCGAGTTAGCCAGAATTGCTATAGTAGAAGGCAAAGAGGCTTTATTAGCTGTAGATTTACGGCTTATGGGTGCTGTAGAGCCTATGCTGGCCCAACTGGCTAAAAGCGTTGACGAGGTTTTCGCTGAATACAGCGGAAAGACGGTTCTGGAATATAAATATGACGGAGCAAGGGTGCAGATACATAAAAATGGCGACGAAGTGGCTGTATTCAGCCGTCAGAGAAGTGATGTTACAGGAAGTCTGCCGGAAATAGTGGAACTAACCAGAAATTCAATCTCAGCGGATACGGCCATTCTGGACGGTGAAGTGGTTGCTGTGGGTGAAGGAGATAAACCTATGCCATTCCAGGAATTGATGCGGCGTTTCAAGAGGGTTCATGAGATCGAAAGTGTCATGAAGGAAGTTCCGGTTAAGCTTTATCTTTTCGATCTGATCTATCTGAATGGGGAATCCCTTATAGACTCACCATACCAACAACGATGGGGTATGCTAAAAGAGATAAGCGGCGGAAATTTTATGGCAGAACGAATAATAACGGAAGATCCGGCAGAAGCTAAGGCTTTTCTACAGAGTGCTATGGATTCGGGACATGAGGGTTTAATGGCAAAATCATTAACCAGCAATTATGCACCAGGGGCAAGGGGGAAAAAGTGGTTCAAGATAAAGCCATCGGAAACCCTGGATGTGGTTATCATCGCCGGAGAATGGGGACATGGGAGAAGGCAGGGATGGCTTTCTAACTATCATCTGGCTGTGAGAAACGAGGAAACCGGGGAGTATATGCTGGTGGGTAAGACTTTTAAAGGTTTAACGGACCAGCAGTTCCTGGAAATGACTGAAAGACTTCAATCTCTGAAGATTTCCGAAGATGACGCAACAGTTTATGTAAAGCCTCATATCGTGGCCGAGATAGCCTATAATGAGATTCAGAAAAGCCCCCACTATAAGTCCGGCTATGCCCTTAGATTCGCCAGAATTACCGGCTTCCGGGAGGATAAATCACCTGAACAGGCAGACACTATCAGCCAACTGGAAAAGCTGTATTTAAAGCAGTTTGAACGCAAGGCCAAAGCGGGGTGGAGTTGAGATGAATTCCAGCGAATTGCGCTATAAGATAATATCCACACTGCTGCAATCAAGTGATCCCATAACCCTTGACGAACTTCTTAAAGAGATCCAGGTTGGCAAGCAGGAGGTAGAACCTGTGCTGCAAGACCTGGTGGATAACTCCCTGGTGGTAACAGGTGATTTGATACCGGAAAAACCATCACCCCAATACTGCTGGGGAACGCGTTGGGAGCAAAGAGTTGAAAAGAGGGAAAGTAAAACGAAAAAAGAACTCCGCTCAGCTTATGGAACAAGGGAAAAGCTCTCTGAACGAAAGCTAAACATCGACAGCAAACCTGTCCTGGAATTTTACCGACATATAATTGAAGAATACAAACCGCCGGAGGATAAGAAATATCTGGTTTTTCTGCAATGTTCTGTAAGACGACCTTTTTCGGCTTCGCCGTCTCATGGTTCTATGCGAAGGGCTATCAGGATTGCTACAGGTTACGATCCCAGCCCCAGTAAGGATTTTCGCCAGTGTCCTGTTCACGTAGTAGTTATGGCCAGTAAGATGGGGCCTGTTCCCTATGAGCTTGAGGATATGTATCCGGCCAATGTCCGGGGCGGCGGCGTTAAACATTTTAACCAGAGCCAGTATGAATACATAAAACCAATTCTATCGGAACGCATAGCCCAGTATATTATAACCCACCGGCATAACTATGAGCATATTACCACCTTCACCGAAGGCCGATACGCGGATGTAATGAAAGACGCAAAGGCAATGGTTGTGGAATGGTGCGGAAAGGACTACGATTTCCCTATACTGCCCAAGTTAGACGGCCCCCAGATTATACGGATGGGTAAATCCATGCCCCGAAAATACTGGGAAAAATACTGGATACAGTTATACCTGGAGACCGTTAGCTGGCTTGATGAAGATATGCAGAAGGCTGCCGAAAAACGGCTGGAGGATATGGATGTAAAATACTATGAAGGCATTGGAAAACCTCTGAAGAATCAAAAAAGGAGAAAGCCTTGAAAATTTTTAGGTTAAAGTGAGGTGTGAATTGAAAATTTCAGAAATGAGTATGGATCAGGCTGGTAAATTGTCCGATATTTATAATCAGCAGGTTGCTGATATTCCCCATTGCTATCCGTTAAGCCCTGGAGAATTTAAAACAGGCATTATTTCCCGGAACGAATCAGCTGAATTAAAATCAGAAGTGATTTTCACAAGTGATGAAAATGGACAGATTACAGGTTTTTCCCATGCGGCGATTGTGGAATTCCAGAAGAATGGAACAGAAAATCAGGAAGGCCTTATTCGTTTTTTAACATACAAGTCAGGATGTAGAAACGCAGGGCAGGCTTTGCTGGAAAAGTCAGAAGAATATCTTAAAGGAATGGGGATGGATACAATAAAAGCTTTCAGGATCAGCTACGCTCATGATACCCATTATCAATTTTATCATCTTGGTTTTGGTCTTGTATCTGATCGTGCAGGACATATACCGCCGCTTTTTCTCATAAACGGCTATGAAATAACCGGCGGCGAGGTTTTTATGGAACGGCCACATTATCAGATAACAGAACCGGAAATTCCCAATAAGGCTGTGGAAATTCTGATAGAGGAAAATCCGGGGAATGGAACATTGCCGGGTTTAAATGTCAGGGCTGTAAAGGGTGAATACGAGGTAGGTATATGTAAATCTTTTTCTGTAGGTGAACATAGCCAATCTGATGAAGCGCAAAATTGGTTCTTCATCAAATGGCTTGGGGTGGCTGAACAGGAATGGCGCAAGGGTTGGGGGAAGTATTTATTGCAGAAAACTCTATGGGAAATGAAGCGAATAGGATATAAAAATTCTATTATAAGCGCAAATATGATAAATTACAGAGCCCGGTTATTCTATACCAATTATGGATACAAAGTGGCTGATACGGCTTATGAATTCACCAAATCTTTATAAACTTCCTCAAAAGCTCCTAAAGTCTCTTTTGCTGTAATCTCCCATGAAAATTGCCGGGAATTGTCCTGAGACATAAGGTAAAGTCCATACCGTAGATTCTTATCCCTCAGTCCTTGTCTTATTGCATCTGCCAACTCCCGGGGATCATCAGGATCGAAATAATATGCAGCACTACCGCATATCTCCGGCATTGGCGGTCGGTCTGATGATAATATAGGCGCATTAAAGGCCAGAGCTTCAATAAGTATATTGGGACAGTTTTCACATATAGACGCAAAGACAAACAAAGATGCAGCCGAATAGAAAAAGGGTAAATCCATCTGCGGTACCTGCCCTAAATACCTGACATGTTTTTCAAGCTCTAACTCATGGATTGTATTCATAACTTCCTGATAATAATCAGACTCTATTTTTATTCCTGCCAGAAGCAGATCCACTGAATCTAGATCGCCCCTGTCCAGAGCCATTTTATAGGCTTCTATAACTTCTACCTGTTTTTTGTATTTGGCTATGTTGGACACATACAATATGAATTTATTGTCAATTTCATAATGCAAAAACAGAAACTTCCGGGCTAATTTCCTATTAACTGCTCTGAATAACTCATCTCTGCCATGATATACAATCATGTATTTTTCTGGTTGGTGCGGTAATTTTTCCAGGTTTTCCCACGAAATAGCGATAAACATATCGGCTTTTCTGACAAACACTGGATAGAGTATCCTCAAAATACAAAACCGCAGCTTTCTGAGACTGAATGGATACAATTCCAGCAGTTCCGGGGAAAAAGGGGCCATGTTCTGGGCCATTACCACAAGACTGCATTTTTTCGGCATAAACAGGGGAGATATACATCCCGGCGAGAACAGAATATCTACGCCATAACGCTTCAGTAAAACGGGGAGTATGATTTGTTCCCACAATGTCCTTCGTATAACAGCTTTACCGGGGAAGTTGGGAACGACGATTTTGAAATTTTGCGATTCCAGTTTTATTTTTCCGCAATTTTCGGGATTCATGAATATTATGTAATCATTGGTGGAATCAATTTTTGACAGGTTTTCCAGGAGATTCTTTATGTATGATAATCCCCCGCCGAATCTTGCGGACAGGGCGTTAATAGCTATTTTCATGGCTTATCGATCCATCTGCTATTACACGAAATATCCCCAGTAAAATCCCCCATTTGATCTCACCTATCAGGTTATATATGGTCAGGAATTCTATCAGGGTTAACATAAAATATACCAGGATTGAGGTTGCTACGTTAAAACTTAACGGGTGAAGCGCGACAGGTGAAGATATTTTTTTGCTGATGGAATTAATAATGGAAAATGAGAATATAAGAAAGATAAGCAGACCTATTAATCCCATTCTAAAAAGTAAACTGACATAACCGTTATGGATATGATGTTTATATCCGGGAGCAGAACCCATTCCCAGAGCTGCTGAAGGAGCGTAAAATTCAGCTCCGTTTCCAAATCCTAACAGCACATTGAGTATATTGGGAGAATCAAACATAGTTCCCAG
Source organism: Candidatus Poribacteria bacterium (assembly GCA_014730235.1). GTDB lineage: Bacteria > Poribacteria > DTPJ01 > DTPJ01 > WJIO01 > WJIO01. The sequence goes on along the minus strand of WJIO01000330.1, from coordinate 3,400 downwards.
AGATGCCTTTACCTCCACCACGCGTCGGTCGCTGGAAATTGTCGGATTGATTGACTGATCTGTTTCTAACAGATTCATGGTCTTTGTAATGCGATAAGTCACTTCACCAGCTATATCTTTGAGAATATGACCGTATGCCAGGGAAATCAATGCTGTTATAAGCATGACTACAAAAGCCTGCCTGAATAGCACTTTTACAATTACGATTTTACGCATCACCAGGAATATAACCAACGGACATAGCAGCAACTGAATCCATAGAGTTCTTGCTCCTGACAATAAAGCCGTAATTCCTATTACCACCGTTAAAAATAAATAAGAAATACTCTTTTTTGACGTGAGGGAAACCATGAAAAACACGAAGGCCAATACGCTTATGGAATGGATGGGCGATCTCTGGTAGCTTCCTGATACTAATCTTAAAAGGTAATAGGCAAAGCTGCCCATAGTGGTAACAGTTTCCAATATTATTATAAACAGAAACAGCTTAACAGCGTCTTTTGACTTCAGGGATTGAGTTGTGCAGAAATAAGCCAGGGGAATAACCAGAAACTTGTAGGTGTCTCCTATCAAAAATATCATATCATTGCGGCGGATTAATCCCACCATTAAAGCTGTAAAGTCCAGCAAAAGCAGGATGATTATGTATTTATCAAAGGGATAAAAACGGAAGATGTGCTTTCCTTTAAGGCAAAAACGACCAAATAAAAAAGCTGTGAATATCAATAGAATAATGCCGGAGAAAAGTCCGTATATTCTGAGGGCTTGTTGAGATATGGTGGCACTTATAAAGACGGGTGTGCGCTTTATGATTTCCCATCCCAGAAAACTTACGGAAAAGATTATATATGGTATTAACCTGATTTTTGAATTGTGTTCTTTAACCTGTTCTGACACGTTTTCTTATCCCGGTAAAGAGCTTTTTTGATTGTATAAAGGGTTTAAAGCTTTTAACTGCGCTTTCACCAACGACTTCCCTTTCACTGATAGTCTGAGGTAGCATTTTTGCCGCATAGAACAGGGCTCTGATATAAGCTGATAATCTGCGGTGCTTTATTGCTATGCATCCATGCAGGATGATTATACCTAAAGATAACTTCAGGCATGTAATAAAAGGCAGACATTTCCATGCGAAGATCAGATCGTTTCGTGTGCTGTAATACGCGCTTTTCCAGCTTTGTCTTGAGATTTCAGGCATTTTGTGATAGGCCTTAATATCAGGACAAAGCTTTATTCTGTAACCCATGTCCAAAATTCGTATGCTAGGTTCCAGTTCGTGTTCATAAAGGAATATGTTGGGAAAAAGCACCTGCTTTATTAGATGAGTCCTGAAACCCACAGCGCATCCAGCGAAAGTGAACCATTCTATTTCTGCATCCGCAGCCGGTGTATACATGGAGTTCCAGTTTTCGCCTGTATCTCTATCCAGAATCCTGAAGGCTATAATACCCGTCTCTGGTTGATGCTGGAATCTACCCACCATTTTCCGTATGGAATCAGCTTCAGGAAAGCAATCGTCATCCAACGTTAATACATAGTCACCTTTTGCTTTTTCAAAACCCACGTTCCAGCCCTGAATTCCTATATTCTGCGACAGTTTAAATAATCTTACTTCGGGGAAACACTGTTCTATCATCTGTGCTGTTCCATCTTCGGATGCGTTATCCACAACGATTATCTCAAGATTATGGTAAGATTGTTTCCACAGAATGTTTAATAACTTTTCCAGATCGGCTTTTCTATTCCAGGTCAATATATTAACTGTTACCAGAGGACAATTACTTGTTGTTTTGTTGTTTTTCATGATTAAAGCCTTTTGGTTCTTCCGACTTGAGTATGGAAATAAGAAAAAATCTCATCTTTTGGTCATTCCTGCGAAAGCAGGAATCCAGTCTTTATGCGGATTTCCTAGATTTCTGCTTTCGCAGGAATGACAGGCTGAGGGAATTTTCAAATTATTAACACACTAAAACCGGAAGAACCACCCTTTTTTTATTTTGCGGAATCCCCAGCTTAATTTTACCTTATCCCGGGTTCTAATGTAAAGATATGATAGCTCTACAAGTTTAGAAATCAATGTGGACATTGCCGCTCCGGTTATTCCATATTTGATGATCAATGGAAAATTAAGAACAAGGTTTGTTAATGCTGCAATTGTGGTGGCATGGGAACACTCTTTCTGGTATTGAGTACCCAGCAGAAAATAGGCTGGTGTTAGGGCAATATAAGTTAATGCTATGCTCCATGAAAGTATGATTAATGCTTTATGTGCAGGAATATAGCTGTTTCCATACACAAGTTTTATAATGTTTCCGGAAAAAAGCGTTCCCAGTATACCAATCAATACTCCAAATACAGTAAATATTGAAAGAGAAAAACCAAGTAATTTTTCAAGTTCAAATTTGTCTCTTTTCCATAGGGATGAAATGCGCGGAAGTATAGTAGAAAAATATAACACAGCCACGGATTCACACACAAAAACCACCTGGTATACAGCAGAATAAAGGCCAACATGATGACTGCCCCTAAAAGCCTGGATTATCAGGATGTCCACGCGGTAATATATCTGAACCATAAAAAGGGTGAAACCAATTCGCAGGACAGGTCGAGTAAATCCCAAATCTTTTTGTTTATTACGGGCTTTTAAACTGGGGATAAATTTCAGAAAGCCAACAAATAGAAGTATAATCAGGATAAATTCACCGGCTGTAACTGATAATATATTAATCCATGCTGAAGCCACAATCTGATTAGGACTCTTAATCAATAGAAGGACGGATACAAGAAAAAGCAATCCTTTAAAAAAATCCCGCAGACCTATTATATTCATTTTCTCATGGGCCTGGAATATCCAGTAGCATGATGCTCCGGAGATGATTATTCTCAACCCCCATACTGCGCCGAAATGCCTTGTAGTTTGACTTACTCCCATAATCCAGAGGGATATATTAAACAGAAGATATGCGGCAATGGCAAGAATCAGGTTTAAACGAATCCAGTAACCGGAGAATCGGGCTTTTCGGGCAGGATCATCTATTAACGCCAGCTCCCTTGTTCCATAAAAGGGGATCCCTAAACCAGCAAAAAGCATAAAGAATGAAGTGTATGAAGATAAGAAGCCGATGATACCATAGTTTGTGGGGCCCAACATACGGGCTAAGTATAAAAAGGTCAAGAAGGTAAATCCCTGACCAATACCACGACCAAACAGAACGGAAAGATAGTTTTTGAAGAGCTTGAACATGGTCACTGTAAAACCTGATACAGCAATTTAACAGCACAATTCCTTATGGATTCTGCGACTCTGTTTACCGTTGCACCTTGAATGTGTGTTCCCAGCCTGTTGTAAAAAACTTTAGGTTCTTCCGGGTTTAGTGTGTTAATAAAGAAAAACTTACTT
>WJIO01000329.1 GCA_014730235.1 Candidatus Poribacteria bacterium | reverse complement strand
GCTGATGATTCTGCATTCCAGCTTTCGCAGAAATGACAAATGGAGGATATTTTTTCTTAACTGCAAATAGATAAAAAGCCGCTTAAGAAATTCTACGGACAAGAAATTTATGCTCGGTTTTCTGAATTACAAATTGACACCGGGTAATTTTATTTGCTAATATAATTAAAACCTTTTAATCGCTAAAAATGAAACATGTGTTTAGAGTAATACATTTATAATAATAGTAAATGACAATAATATTCAAAATTTATAGTTCTCCCGGGTTCAGTGTGGTAAAGAAGTTTCTTATCTTTACCACACTGAACCCGGAAGAACCATTTATTAAAACGGAGATAGTAATAACATGCTAAAAATCGAATGTAAACCAGTAGAAACTTACAAGGTAGTTGTGTTCGGTCTGGGTGATATAGGTATTGGAACAACCGAGCTTGTGTTAAACAGAAGTAATCTTGATATGATAGGTGCAGTTGACATTGACGAAAATAAAGCAGGTAGACCCCTGGGGGATTTACTTGGCAATACAAAAAATACTGATATTAAAATAAGCCAGACTCTTTCTGAAGTAATTTCAGCTTCTGGAAAACCAGATGTTGTCCTTCAGACCACAGGTTCATATATAAATCAGATATATCCACAGCTTCAGGAATTGACTTCAGCAGGATGCAACGTTATTTCATCTGCTGAAGAACTTCTTTATCCATATCTGAGAAACCCTGATCTGGCAGATAAAATTGATGATATGGCCAGAACCAATAACGTAACGGTATTGGGAACAGGCGTAAACCCGGGATTTGTTATGGATGCCCTGGCTATGGTTTTATCTGGCGTATGCCAGAAAATAGACCGAGTTGAGGCAGAACGGGTTGTTGATGTGTCAACAAGAAGACCGGCTTTGCAACGCAAGGTTGGTGCAGGTCTGACTGTTGATGATTTTAATGAAAAGCTGGCCACAGGTAAATTTGGACATGTAGGACTTCTGGAATCCCTGGCCCTGGTAGCTGTAGGAATGGGATGGGATCTTGATGAACTGGATGAGGTTATAATGCCAGTGGTCGCTGAGAAAGATATGGATAATCTGGATATTAAAAAAGGCCATGTCACAGGTATAAGACAAATTGGTATAGGAAAGAAGGATGGCAACGAATTGATAAAACTGATCCTTCAAATATCCGCCGGTGCAGAAGAACCCCATGATGCTGTGAAAATATTTGGTATTCCTGATATGGATGTAGTAATAAATAATGGAACAGCAGGTGGATTGGCAACGGCATCATCCCTGGTTAATGCTATCCCCCAGGTAGTCGAAGCTGAACCAGGTTTGGCGTTAATGGGTAAAGAAGTATTCCCAAGATTTGCGCCTGATTATAAGATAAAATTAATATTATAACCTGACATTTCTAAAATTAACTAAAACCAGATGTTGCAGTGCTTAAAGCGACACTAGCAAATGAAAAATCTCTCAGCTTGTCATTGCTGCGAAACTCTTATTCCTTTTTGCTCAAGCTTTTTCAAAAAGCTTGAGCAGGAATGACAAGCTGTGGGAATTTTCAATTATAAACACACCAAACCCGGAAAAGCCACATTTTATAAAGGAGTTGCGTTATGAGATTTTTGTTCATAGTATTCTTAATTTTTATTACCATATTATTTACAGTTCCAGCTTATGCCATCATAAATCCGGATACCGTTATAGGTATATGGCTTTTTGAGGAAGAGGACGCGGATATAGCTGAGGACTTTTCCGGAAATGAACATCACGGTGAAGTCATAGGTGATGTGAAATGGGTTGAAGGGAAATTTGGCAAAGGATTGGAATTTCCCGGAGTATCCGGAAATTATGTCAAAGTTCCACATCACCAGGACCTTAATCTTGGAATTTTCACTATTGTCTACTGGTGCAAGATGGGAACAACTGCTGGTTGGCAGATCCCAGTGGCGAAAGCCGGTGGTTCTATCAGGAATTTCGATTTTCAAACCCCGGCTAACGGTGGTAGTGTCAGTTTATATTTCACTCAGGGCGCTTCCCAGTGGAGAGGGATTGATGCCACCACAAAAATCACCGATGAAAAATGGCATCATATAGCGGGAACTTATGATCTGGAAAACCTGAGGATTTATGTAGATGGCAATATGGAAAATGAAAGCCAATATGATGGTCCACCCGATGCAGTTGACAAACCCATGACCTTCGGTGACATGGAAAGCGCACACCCCATGCTGGGGATTTTGGACGAAGTAGGGATATTCAACAAAGCCCTGTCCGCTAAAGAAATTCAACAAATAATGAATCAGGGTCTGGATTATGGCCTGAATCCCGTATCAGCTTTGGATAAGCTGGCGACAAAATGGTCGGAAATCAAGAATAAATAGTTATTTATGGGCATGCATTAGCATGCCCATAATTTATTCAGGAAACATACCGCTCTCTATAGTTCGTCTGTAAGCCTCATTACCTTCCGGTGAACCGCATATTCTCCATTCGTTGGCTGTAACAATACCATCGCCATAAGCGCAGACATCTCTGGTAGAGGGTATTTTTTCGAATAAAAGGTCAAATATCTCTCTGGCCTTCATGGTTGCCCCCGGCATCAAACCCAGCTTCTGAAATATATCCAGGTCTTTTTTATAGTCTCTGATAAGCCCTCCTCCGTGAACGCATCGGGTTGTCTTTGTGTCATAACCATCGCATGGGTCACACAGGACGCAGCATCCCTCCACCAGGGTTATCTCAATATCTGGGTTCTCCTGAATTCGCAGTATAGCTTCATATATAGTATCTTCCGGGCGGGGTGAGTTTAAAGCTCCACCGTTGTAGCTGCATGCCATACACATAAGGTGATGAGACCTTATATACAGTGGTTCTCCACTGTATATATCCTGGATGGATGTTTTTCTGTATTTATTTTTATCTTCATCATCCCGCTTGTATACAACAGCCGACCAACCCCGGGATCGTATTTTCTCATAAGCTCCGCTTTTGGCGTGAGGACATCCTTCCCATTCCTCTGTGTCGTAGGCGCAGATATTCCAGGGTGTTTCAATCTGCTGAAAGAGGAAATCATAAAGATAACGGGCTCTTCGAATATCTCCCGGAAGCAGACCTAATTTTTGCAATATATCCAAGTCTCGCTTGCGGTTAAATATCTCCTGGGTAACCATATTTTCATAATCTTCCGGGCTGATATTCCTGAAATATGATATTTCGTCGGCATCTGAGACTAATTTTATACGAAGTGTTGCATTACTCCCCACCTGTTCCAGTATATAATCTATCCTTTCTCTGTCCAATAACGGACACTCCACTCCTCCTAGCGTGCATACAGTGCTGAGTAGATGATGGGGCCTGATTTCTATATCTGCTTTACTTAGTCCATCTGTGGGTTTTTCCATATTTTGTTTCCTTTCTATATGTAATCGTTAAAAAATGTATATAATTTAGTTGTCATTCCTGCTTTCGCAGGAATGACAAATTTTGTAATTTACCATCATTATAAAGGTATTTTCTAAACACATTTTTCATTTTTTAACGATTACTATATTGATGTAATCAAATTTACTTTATCTATTTTGTCATTTTCTCATGTAAAAATCAAGACTGCTTTGTTATTATGATTATAGCATCTCAAATATTTTTTTGACAATTTTCCCCAATCTGCGGCGTCATAGTAAGTAAATGGCATTTTCATAACAGCATTCGGGCTTTGGCTTTTAGTCCTGACGGTTCTAATATTGTTTCCGCAGTTTCAAAAGGAACAGGCAACAGAAAATATATGAATAATTGCATAAAAATATGGGATGTAAAGAGCGGTGAATGTATATCAACCATTAATGATATTGGCTCACTGATATGGCATGTTAAATTCAGTCAGGATGGATCAACATTTATCACTGTGGGTGAACATCAGGTAAGGAAATGGGATGTTTTTACCGGAAGCTGTGTTTCCATACTGGACGGTATAGAAGGCAGATACTCCGACGTAAGCCCTGATTTATCCCGGATAGCCCTTATTCCATACAGGTCAGGTCGGATAGCAATAAAAAGCCTGGAAGACGGTAAAACTGAGGCAGTTCTTAAAGGACAGACGCATATGTGGCTTTTTACAAGCGCTATTGCCTTCAGTCCCGATGGTAAAATGCTGGTTACAGGCGCAGCTGACGGAACACTTAAGCTGTGGAATGTGCCATCTGAAAGTCAGTTTCTCATATTGGGCGGACACAAAAATCGTGTAAATTCATCTGCTATCAGTCCTGACGGTTCTGTAATAGCATCTACCGGATGGGATAAAAGCATCCGATTATGGGATTTCCAGAGCAGGAAACAGGTTTCCATACTCATGGGACACACCGATGAAGTCAATTCCGTTGCTTACAACTACGATGGCTCAATCATGGCATCAGCCAGTAACGATATGTCCATAAAGCTCTGGAATACGCAAACCGGAAAGATATTCTCCGCTTTGACCGGACATGGTGGTTTTGTCTATTCGGCAGTTTTCAGCCCTGACGGATCGCTGATAGCATCGGGAAGCAAAGACCGGACTGTAAAAATATGGGCCGTATCCTCCGGCGAATGTCTTGCCACCCTGAAAGGACACCGGGATATAGGCTGGTGGGGTATCCGGGGTAATGTGCTGTCTGTAACCTTTAGCCCCGATGGAACGTTAATAGCTTCAGGAAGCGAAGACAAAACCGTAAGGTTATGGGATGTATACGAAAAAAAGAATCTGGCAGTCCTGAAAGGTCATGATGGCTTTGTCCATTCCGTTGCCTTCAGTCCTGATGGGAAAATCCTGGCCTCTGGTAGTGATGACAAAATAATAAAACTCTGGCAAATACCCGACGGTAAGCCCATAGCCGACCTGAAGGGTTACAATGAACCCATTAACTCCATAAACTTCAGCCACGAAGGAAACCTCATAGCCGCCGGAGGATCAGAAGGAAACATTAAGCTGTGGAACGTTTCTGACCAGAAATGTGTTGCTACTATCAGGGGACACAGCGGAAAGGTGACATCAGTATCCTTTAGCAATGACGACATGACGCTGGTTTCCAGCAGTGACGACGGTACTGTGGGGATATGGGATGTGGAAATTGAATAATAGCACTCGGATGACCCGGATTAAAAGGATTTTCGCGGATATTAAAAACCTAGCTCCGGTAGGAGCGGAATGTTTATAGAAAACTATTTTAATTATCCAAACGCTATAAACATTCCGCTCCTGCCGGAGCTTACATTATAAATCCACAAATGAATCAAATAATCTTATATTTAAATCATATATATAACATTACCAATTAGAGGGGGAGATGCAATGCCAATACAAAAAATTGCTGTATTCATTCTTACATTTACCATAGCTTTATCATTCTTCTGCCAGACATCCAAAGCAGAGGAGGACGAAGCAAAAGAAATACTCATTGGCAACCAACTGTGGGACATCGCAATGGATGAGGATTATGTCTGGATAGCCACCGATAAAGGCGTAAACAGGTATGATCGTAACAACGACCAGTGGAAATTTTATACCATATCCGATGGTTTGATCAACAACCAGGTAAACTGCATTGCACCGGAAAGAGTCGAAGGGCTGTTGACCACAACCACAGGCGATGAGGTATGGTTCGGTACTGATTCAGGGGTGTCAGTTTATACCAAGTCCACTGATTCATGGAAAAGTTACACCAAAAAAGACGGTCTGATATACAACAGGATAAACTGCATATCAGCCCGGGGTAACGACGTGTGGATCGGCACAGACAAAGGCGTCAGTGTGTATGACAAGAAAGATAATAAATGGCAGACTTACACAAAGTTCCCAAAGATAAAAACAACTGTGGTTACTGCTGTATACCATCAGGCATCTTATGCATGGATCGGCACATACGAAGGTCTTATACGCTATAACTACAGGTACAAGAAATGGGAATATTTTACCAACATAAGAGGGATCGGAAGTCGATGGCTAAGCCCGGAAGGCGGCCCCAGAGAAACCGACGATTCGCCTATACCCGACGACAGGATCAACGCTATAGATGGTGATGGCAGATACGTTTACATCGCCACAAAAGGCGCTCTTGCAGAATTTGACAGTCGTGTATCATTAAGCTATCAGACAGAGCGCAATGCCTATCGAAAATTAGGGAGGGCCCGCAGAACTGCGCGTACCTCTCGATTTAATTATAGGGGAACCAGGGCCAGCTCGTTACTGCAAATGGCCAGGGATAGAAGTGACGCATGGGAAGGCATGGGCTGGCGGCATATAAGCATCATGAAACTCATGGGGGCTAAGAAATTCCAGGTTACCGACAATTTCTTGGATGTAAAATCCCGGTCCGGTGAGACATGGGTTGCCACCAACAAAGGTTTGCTCCGCTTTGACTCATGGGTAGGCGAAAGACAGATTTTCACAAAGGAAAACGGTCTTATTGACGATGAAGTTACAACAATCGCCACCATCGGAAGCGAAGTCTGGGCTGGAACGGCCCACGGTCTTGGAACTTACAACCTCTACACGCGAAACTGGAAAAGCTTTAAGATGGAAAAAGCCCTTCCATCCAGCTATGTCACAGCTTTAGCCGAAGACATAGACGGTGTATGGTTCGGCACAAGGGGGGCCGTAAGCAGGTTCAATCCACAGAATGAACGCTGGAAAACCTACACACGTAACGAAGGTCTGGCCGGAAACAACGTATTCAGCATAGCTGTTGTGGGGAATTTTGTATGGTTTGGCACAGACGAAGGTGTATCAAGACTTAATAAAACCACAAAAGGATGGGATAACTTCAATACAGTCAAGTCAAACCTGGCATCAAATCTCATAAAATGCATACTTGTAGACGGTAAATACGTCTGGGTGGGCACAAACGAAGGGCTAAACAGGTATGACGACACCACAGGTGTATGGGAGACGTTTTCCACAAGCTTTGGCCTGCTGGACAACCGCATCAATGCCTTAGCAGCAGATCCGGGTTATGTGTGGGTGGGCACAAATGCAGGTCTAAACAGGTACGACAAATCCACAGGCAAATGGAATGGTTACACAACAGCAGAGGGATTAAGCAATAACGTAATTAACTCCATAGATTTAGATGATAAAAAAATCTGGGTAGGCACAAGGCTTGGTCTTAACGTTATGGATCGTAAAACCAAAGTCTGGGAAAGCCACACGAATAAACTGCTTTACTCAATAGCTGTAGATGGCGACGATGTATGGCTTGGTGGCAGAGGTGAAATCAGTCTTTATAACGCAGTAAACGGAAACAGCAAGACCTTTGATGAATCGGATGCAGAAGGTATAACAAGGGTCAACATATACGGTATTAAGAATACTCCTGAATATGTGTGGTTTGCCACAGATGGCGGCGTTTACAGGTACAACAAGGCAGACGGTACATGGTGGGTGTATTCTCCCACAAGAAGCAGGGGAAGCACAGACACCCTGGTGGATGGCAACGTGCATGCCATCGCAGGTGACAGGGATTTTATATACTTCGGCACAGGCGGCGGGATCAGCAGGTATGACAGGCTTACCAACAACTGGTTAAGCTACACCATTGATGACGGTCTTGTAGGGCCTGATGTGCGGGATTTGATGCTGGACGGGCCTGACCTGTGGATAGCCACACAAAGCGGCATAAGCGTATATGATACGGTATCAGACACATGGACAAACTACACCCGTCAGGATGGTTTGCCGTCCAATAAAGTATTTTCATTAATTAAAATTAATGGTAAGATATGGGCGGGAACTCACAGCGGTGCAACCTTTCTGGAAGATGGTAAATGGGACAAGATCACCATGTTGAATGGCCTGCCGGATGACCATGTTTGGGATATTGCCGTTGATAACGGCCACATGTGGTTTGCCACAAACAACGGCGTGGCCAGATACACACCGGAAAAAGATATATGGCTCATATACAAAAGAGGCGATGGATTGACCAGTAACGTGGTATTATCCGTAGGTTTTGAGGATAAATATATATTCTTTAACACAACCAACGGCACTACAATCTACGACAGGGAACTGGGATCATTTACACCTTTTTCTATTGCAGAAGGTCTGGCAGGCAATACCTCTACCGCAGTAGGCTCTGACATTGTAACTTTAGATAAAAATGCTGTTAAGCTGGAACAGGAAATATGGATCGGAACTTACGGCGGAACGACCCATTATGACATAGTAACAGATACAGCGGAAAATTACACCCAGGAAGACGGACTGGCCAGTGATAAGGTTCAGGATGTAAAAATCGATGGGCAGTATGTGTGGTTCGGCACAGATTCAGGGGTTTCCCGGTATGACACGGTAAATAAAGAGTGGATCAGCTATGGCAAAGCCCTTACAGCCCGAAGCGAAGAGCAAACCTCCGGTCTTGTCAGCTACAACATCAAATCCTTAGCCGCCAGTGAAAACTACCTGTGGGTAGGAACGCGAAAGGGGCTTTCCCGATACGATAAGATAAACGGAGAATGGACGCAGATACATCTTGGTATGCCTAATCCTGATGGTATGACTATATTCCAGGAGAGAAGTAACCTTAACTCTAACATCCAGAACATACTGGGAAATCTTGCCACACAGAGCGAAACCGGGGATATAAACACCGAAAGCCAGATGCCAGCTACAACAAATCCTGTGTTGAGAAGTATGTCACTTATGGGCAATTTCCTGTGGCTTGGTACTGATCTGGGGCTTTACTTCTATGACATGGGGGGAGATGAACTGGTATGGTACAGCGGGAATATAACCAACATCAAAACTATATACGTTCATGAGAACAAAGCCTGGATCATTTCAGATGACCGGATAGGAATATTTGATCGGGGAGGATCGTTTAACTCCTGGACTCTCATATCAGATACCGGGATCGTGGAAGAAGTAACGTCTGATGGTGGTTATTTCAATAAGAAAGAAGAAGAATTTAATGAGGGAATTGGGCTGACGAATATCACAGCAGCCCTGGTTGATGGTGATAACGTGTGGCTTGGTAGGGAAAAGGGCCTGAGTATATACAGCGTGAAAAACAAGAAAGTGGCTGATTTTACAGATATTCCAGCGGAACTGGCTGAGAAAAAGATCACAGCGTTGGTTTCGGATAATAAAAACATCTGGATAGGAACAAGGAAAGGGCTTTATCGTTATAACACCGAAAGCGGCACGTGGGATTTCTTCGATCAGGACAAAGGGTTGACCAGCGATTATATAAGCTGTATAACCGTTGATGAAAAATATATATGGGTGGGAAGCTCAAATCGAGGTGTCAGCAGATACGACAAATCCGGTGGTATATGGGATATTTTCACCAGCAGGGACGGTCTGGCTGATGATAACGTCAGAGCTATAGCTATTGACGGTAAATACGTATGGTTCGGCACATTCTCCGGCGGGGTGTGCCGCTATGATACCATATCAGAGCTGTGGACTACCTTCAGGACTGAAAGTTATGCTGGTCGTCCTCAAATTTAGTAATAGCATGCGCGGGTTACTTTTATAATGTCAAGATCAATATCTTTCAATTCATTTCTAATATCATTACTGCTGAATCTAGCTTTATTGATGGTTCTATCAGTGATCAGGGAAAATTATGTTCCTGATACTAAGGAATCCATAGATGTGGAGTTTTCCAAAATCCCGGAGGCCAAGCCTCAGCGTCGCTCTATGGTTAAGCTGCCCAGATCGTCCAGTTCCAGCCCACAAAGGGATACATCATCTCCCCGGATGAACCTGAAGATTACGAAAGATATCGAATTTGCGGAGACAGATTCCAATCTTCCGGTTAGTATTGCCCGGACAGGTCAGGCTGCATCGAAATCGCCGGTGGTTTCCCGCATGCCCAGGATTTCCGGCCCACAGCAGGATAAATTTGATGGCCAACCTATAGGCGCAGGGGCATCTCAAACTGGTCGTCCCAGCACCCGCAGGAGCGGTAATTCAAACGTAAGCAGAAACATCGTTCCTCGCCAGCCAAAAGCAGGTCTTACAGGTTCAGGGGATGATCTAAGGGGTTATTACAACATATCCCTGGTTAGATACGAGGACACTTCGGATACTGTCAGCACAGATGCCCTGAAACAACTGGCAGGGGCCATGAACCGATGGACAAAAGTAAAGACAAAGGTCATTAAAGAGCCAATAAATCTGGATGGACCGGAACTACTGGAAGTGCCCATGATATACATTACCTCCCAGCGTCCATTTTCATTCTCTGAACAGGAACGGGAAAATCTCGGGAAATACATGGAAAACGGGGGATTCCTGTTGTTTTCCAACACAGCCAAATCTCCAAGCGACAAGCAAGGGGTGGAAAAATCCATAAAATTCGAGCTGTGGAAGGTTTTGACTGGTAGTTCCTATAACCTGGTTGAAATTGACGGTGAAAGCAACATATACGGTGTTTTCTTTGATCTACCGGATGATCTAAACTTGTGGGGGGTTAAATCAGATGGTAGAATTAATGTAGTCTATGAAGATTATGGATACGGAGCAGCCTGGAAAAACGGACAGGATGCGGAATATGATTTGTATATGAAATTGGGTGTAAACGTTATTGTTTATGCGCTTACTACCAGTTCACTGGTAGTTCAGGAAAATTGATATGGATAGTCCAGAAAAAACTATTGGCATGAAAAAAACTTTCTATAACATTTCTCCCAAAACAAGCTTTAAAATTATGGCTCTTCCGGGTTAAGTGTGGTTATAATTTTCAATTATAACCACACTTAACCCGGTCTGCGAAACTCTTATTCCTTTTTGCTCAAGCTTTTTCAAAAAGCTTGAAGCAGGAAGCCAGAAAATCTGCATAAAAAATTTATAATTACGAAAAAGTAAATTTTACACTAAGTTCTGCGTAAGCTATTGACACAATCCGAAATATCTGATAGTCTCATATTGATATTTCATAAAATCCTCAAATCAATCTGAAGTTTCCCTCAATCATCTGAAATTCATTTTTATAAAACATCAGTATCTTTAAAGAAAGAGGGCTTATAATGGGATATTTATCTACTGAAAAAAAGCTGAGTAGACTATTTATATCTATCTTTACCTGTTTATTATTTCCTGCTATAGCATTAACATGCACAATTCCTGTATATCAATATTCCCTTGCCTATTGGGATTCTGATCCATATGAAATAACCATATTCCATCGCGGTCAGTTATCATCAAAACATCAGGACATTGCCACGAAATTACAGGAAGCTTCGTGGAAGGCCGAAAACCTGGCAAATATAACATTGCGTATGGTGGATCTGGATAATTCCACCGATATCATAATGCAAAAGCTTTGGGAATCCCAGGAAAATACCCAGCTTCCCTGGGTTATTGTAAAATACCCAAGAACCACAGGTATTCAAACTGAAATATGGTCAGGAGAGTTGGATTCCAGCGATCTAAACCTTCTGCTGGATTCACCCATGCGCAGGGAGATAATCAGGCGTATAATCAAAGGCGAAGCTGGTGTATGGTTGCTGCTGGAAAGCGGGAATAAAGAGCTTGATGATCAGGCAGCTCAGTTGCTGGAACAGGAGTTACGCAGATTATCTGATTTACTCAGAGTTTCAGCACCGCCGGGAACAGCCGATCAGATTGACGAGGAATCATTAAAAGTTAGTTTTTCCATGATAAGGCTTTCCCGAGAAAATCCCCGGGAAAAGCTCTTTGTGGAGATGCTCTTAAATACAGAGTGGGATCTTAAAACATTTTCAAAACCCATAGCTTTCCCTGTATTTGGAAGGGGAAGGGTGCTTTACGCCCTGGTAGGAGAAGGTATAAGACAGAGCAATATCGAGTCGGCATGTCTGTTTTTAATTAACTGGTGTTCATGTATCATCAAGGATCAGAATCCAGGTGTTGATATGCTCATGTCGGTGGATTGGGATAGGGCTATAAACGATGATGTATATGCAGAAACACGACTTTTTACCGAGACATACACCGAAACAGATTTAACCGAAGAAAAGGTTTCCAGTAATTTTACACGCAACATAATGATAGCTGTGGCAATACAGGTTCTGGTTATCGCTGTTATTGCCGTTTTCGTCGTAAGACGCAGGATTCAAAGGGATTAGTTGGTAATATCGAGTTTATTTTGGTTTTAAGAGGAAGTGTCACAGACTTAATGGAATTTTGAGAAAAGAGCCTCTAAGTTCTCCCTGAATACTATTTAAGCAATTTCAAGAAAATCTATTCAACCCTTCACTTAATAGGCGAAGCCTTTTCCCCCTTAATAAGGGGGTTAAGGGGATTTTTAGCACGACTTAAGACTTTATAATGTGAAAATCTAGGAGTATAAATATGAAAAGCTTTTTACTGGCGTTTATAGTATTTTCCTTGTTTATTTTAAATACATTGTGTATTGCCGATGATTGGCCCATGTGGAGGTATGATACCAACCGCAGCGCGGCATCACCTCAGGAACTTCCCGAAGAACTACATCTACAATGGGTCCGGGAATATCCCGCGTCTGTCCAGGCATGGGAAAATCCCCTTAACCGGGATTTAATGCAGTTTGACAGGGTTAACGAGCCGATTGTTATGGGTAAGACTATGTTTATGGGTTCCAGCGCCAACGACCGCTTTGTGGCCATAAACACTGACACAGGTGAAGAAAAATGGTCATACTGCGCATCCGGCCCCGTTCGTTTTCCAGCCGTAGCTCATAACAATAGGGTTTACTTTGTAAGTGATGATGGTCATTTATATTGCCTGAATGCCCAGAATGGCGAACTTGTCTGGAAATTCCAAGGAGGCCCCAGCGACCGTAAAATACTTGGTAATGAAAGACTTGTTTCTACATGGCCTGCCAGGGGCGGTCCTGTTCTGAAAGACGGTGTTATCTACTTTGCCGCAGGCATATGGCCCTTCATGGGAATATTTATTTATGCCCTGGATGCTGAAACAGGTGATATAGTTTGGGAAAATGACAGCACAGGACCTATATACATGAAACAACCCCATAACTCGCCTTCTTATGCCGGTGTAGCTCCTCAGGGAACTTTCGTAATTTCCGGTGATAAGCTGCTTATACCATGCGGCAGATCTGTTCCCGCATGTTTCGATGTTAATACAGGCGAACTTTTGTATTACCACCTTTCCAGATACAATAAAACAGGCGGCGCCTTTGTGTGTGCTTCGGACAAATATTTCATCAATTACCATAGGGATTATGTAACCAGTATATATGACATCGCTACAGGGGATATTGTGATTTCCCGATTTGGTAAAGTTCCGGTAATGACAAACGACATGTTATATTCTATAGGGGACGAGGTTAAAGCCTATGATCTGGAAAGCATAAAGACTGAGGAAAAAAATAAACGTCTGGTTGTAGACAAAAAAGAGGGTAAAGCCAAGACTGTCTTGGAGAAAAGGACGGTAATTGACGAGTTGTGGTCATGTAATGTAGATGCAACAGGTGATCTGATAAAATCAGGTAAAATGCTCTATGCCGGTGGCAGAGGTATTGTCTCAGCCATTGAAATCCCAGCAGGCAAAGGCAAACCAGAGGTAAAGTGGCAGGTAAAAATAGATGGTACAGCATCCAGACTTATAGCCGCCGATAACAAGCTGTTTGTAGTTACCCTTGAAGGCTACATTTACACCTTTGGGGCTGATAAAACAGAATCCAAATTTTACGCATACAAACCGGAAAAAATCGACATCAGCCAAGAGGCGATGTCAAAGGCAAAATCCATTCTGGAAACAACAGGGATAAAAGACGGTTACTGCCTTTTGTATGGTCTTGGAGACGGTAATATTGCTGAAGCCCTGGTTTCAGAATCTGACCTGCGGGTTATCGCTGTTGACTCTGATCCTGAAAGGGTTAAAAAACTTCGCAATCGCTACATCCAGTCGGGTTTGTATGGAAAGCGATTAAGCGTTTTTGTTGGCGATCCAGCAACTTTCCCCACTCCTGAATACATGGCATCTTTGACAGTATTTGGGGATAAAGTCAGGGAGCAGGATGATGAATTTTTCAAGAAAATATACAAAAGCGTAAGGCCTTACGGCGGTATAGTTTACATATCCGTTGACGGAAGCAGTTCTGCAAAGCTGGAAAAACAGTTGAAATCCATGAAACTGGCTCAATTAGTCATAGAAAAATCAACAGCATCAGAACCTTATATGCTCATTAAAAGAGAAGGCCCTCTTCCCGGATCAGCCGATTGGACACATCAATACGGCGATATTGCTAACACAGTAAAATCCGACGATAAGCTGGTGAAACTGCCGTTGGGCCTGCTCTGGTTTGGCGGAAGCTCCAACACTGACGTTTTACCCCGACATGGTCACGGACCACCAGAACAGATAATTGGTGGGCGTTTATTCATTGAAGGTATAGACGTTTTCAGCGCCAGAGATGTATATACAGGACGGGTGCTGTGGAAACGGGAAATCACTGATATGGACATATATAATGTCTATTACGATGAAACGTATGCGGATACGCCGCTCAGTCCGGCATACAACCAGGTGCATATTCCGGGTGCAAATGCCAGGGGTACGAACTTTGTGGCCACAAAAGACAAGCTATATATCGCCAAGAGCAAAAGCTGTCTGGTTCTCGATCCTGCAACAGGAAAGACAATTGATGAATTCTGGCTGCCAAAAGATCCAGATACCGGAGAAGATCCCGATTGGGGTTATATCGGCATATACAGGGATTACCTTATAGCTGGTGCGGATTTCGTCAGCTTCCTTGATCTGGTGGAACCGGATGAAATAGGCGCGCCTAATCTTAAAGGCAGGAACCATCCCTTTTATGATTTCGATATAACATCCAGCAAATACCTGGTTGTAATGGATCGTCATACCGGTGATGTAAAATGGACGCACAAGTCTGATCTGGGGTTCAGGCATAACGGTGTAATAGCCGGTGATGGCAAGATATTCTGCCTCGATACACTGCCAATTCCCATAAAGGAAGCACTGCAAAGAAGACCCAGCAGGTATCGTTTTGACCCCGACAAAATCCTTGCCCTGGACGTTAAAAGCGGCGATGTTGTATGGAGCACCAATAAAGATATTTTTGGAACATGGTTGAGCTACTCAGAGGAACACGATATACTGCTTCAATCAGGCAGAAAATCCAGGGATATGATGCGGGGAGAGCCGGAAAAGGGCATCATCGCATACAGGGGCAAAACCGGTGATGTGTTGTGGAGTAACACAGCATCGGAAGGAGGCCCTTATATGCTTCATGGCGATACTATCATCACAGACCGTCACGCTTACAGCCTTCTGGATGGCAAACAGATCATGCGCGTTGATCCTCTGACCGGCGAGGAAGAACCATGGATATTCCAGCGAAACTATGGATGCAACTATGCTATAGCCAGCGAATACTTACTTACTTTCCGCTCTGCCGCTGCCGGATTTTACGACCTGATGCGGGATGGCGGCACAGGGAACTTCGGCGGATTTAAATCCAGTTGCACATCCAACCTTATAGTGGCAAACGGCCTGCTGAACGCCCCGGATTATACCCGTACATGCTCATGTAGTTATCAGAACCAATCTTCCCTGGCCATGATCCACATGCCGGATATTGAGATATGGACGGACTACTTTGAGGAAAACCGTCCATCGGATGTCCAGTTGACAAATGAACCCCTGGCCCTGGTCAGTACCAGCGGCTCAGTAACTTATGCTAACAAAGCCCTACTTAAAATGTGGGAATTTGAAGATTCAGAGGAAATTCTTGGGAAAACAGTTCCTGAGGTATGGCAGATGGGAAGAGAATCAGTGTCTTTAATTCAGGGATTACAGAGCAGCGGAGAATGGTCGGGTAAAGTTGTTATGGGCAGAAAAGATGGTCCATCAATAGAGACATATCTATCAGCAAAGGTAATCATGGGTCAAAACGGTGATCCTGAAAATATTATGCTCATGTTTGCAAAAGCCGATGAGAGTGATAAGCTGGATAAAATTATGACTAAGCTGGATTCTGCTATCAATGAAGGTGAGGGAATCCAGACTCTTCTGGGCGGCAGAGAATTAATCAAGTCGGTAGGAATCAACCTGGGTGCACCCGGTGACCGTCGGGCTGATGATGGTATTTTATGGCTGGAATATCCAATTTCAGGCGGGCCATCGCCAACTGTTGCTGTAGCCATCGAACCGGAGGATTACCAGACATTCTATCACCATTCGGCAAAGGTTGTTCCTGACAAGAATAACCAAAAAGCCTATCCCTGGGTGGCTTCTTCAGGCATTATGGGGGCATCTTCAATATCCATAAAACTGGCCGAAGCTGATTTCGTCCAGGAGCGTCCTTATACAGTGCGTCTTTATTTTGCTGAATTTGAAGATATAAAAACCGGTCAGCGAAAGTTTAGCGTATTGCTTCAGGATGAAAAAGTTCTGGATGGTTTTGATATAGTCAAGGAAACTAAAGGCGTAATTGGTCAGCCTGTGATAAAGGAATTTAAGGGTGTTATGGTGGATGGTGATCTCAGGATAAACCTGAAAAACTCCAATGGATCAAAACCGCCGGTGCTATCGGGTATGGAAATTGTTGCCGAAGGATGGTAATTTTGGAAAAAGCTCAGGAGATTAAATGGAAAAGCTTAAAAATACAATAGATAAGATAAAACCAACAGACAAATCACTACTACAGCCGACGCAATCCCGGTTGGACAACCTCACAAAACCCAGGGGAAGCCTGGGAAAATTAGAAGATTTTGCCAAAAAAATTGTCAGCATCACAGGCAAGGAAAACCCGGATCTGTCGGAAAAAGTAATCATCACCATGGCCGGGGATCACGGCGTAACACAGGAAGGTGTGAGCGCTTATCCACAAGAGGTTACGGCTCAGATGGTATACAACTTCCTGAACGGCGGAGCGGGGATTAACGTGCTTTCACGGCATGTAGGTGCTGATGTTGTGGTGGTTGATATGGGTGTTGCCGGTGAATTTGAATATCATCAGAATTTAGTAATAAAGAAAGTTGCCAGAGGAACGAAGAATTTTGCCAAAGGTCCGTCTATGACAAGAGAGCAGGCAGTTGAATCCATAGAAGCGGGGATCGAAGTTGTGGAGGAGCTTATAAACCACCGTCCAAAAAAACTTCACATCTTGGGAACAGGTGAAATGGGCATAGGTAACACCACCCCCAGCAGTGCCATAACCGCAGTTTTCACAGGATTAACGGTATCTGACGTTACAGGTCGAGGAACTGGTATTGACGACAATGCTTATCTTAACAAGGTAAAAGTCATAGAAAAAGCTATATCGATTAATAAACCCGACCCATCAGATCCAATAGACGTATTGTCAAAAGTCGGTGGGTTTGAAATAGGTGGATTAGCCGGTGTGACTCTGGCTGCTGCTGCCAACAGTATACCGGTTGTAATAGATGGTTTTATATCCAGCGCAGCGGCTTTGATAGCTGTGGAAATCAAACCGGAAGTTAAGGAATACATATTCGCAGCCCATAAATCTGTCGAAATTGGCCATACAGCCATTTTAAACCGGATCGAGGTACAACCTATACTGGACATGCAGATGTGCCTGGGAGAGGGCACAGGTGCCGTTTTAGCTATGGATCTGATCGAGGCCGGGGTGAAAATCCTTAATGAGATGGCATCCTTTGGTGAAGCTGGTGTTTCAAAAAGTGTAAAAGGTGATGCTTGAGTTAGACTAAAGACGCTGGACTATAGATATAAATTGAACCCGGTCAATGGTATACCATTGACCGGGTTCTTTTGTCTAATTTGGATTTCAATAAAAGAGTTTGCAGGTTTCTATATATCGTGTTATAATTTTCATCAGCTAGGAAATTATATACTGAGAATTCTAAAAAATTTCTAAAACCAATGTTTATAAGAATTCAGCATGAAGAAACAGATGAAAATGCTCAAAGAATATAGTTCTATGTCATTTCTGCGAAGACAGGAATGACAATATGTAAAGTTTTCTCGTTATTACCACACTTAACTCTGAAAAGCCGAAAATATCAAGCGGAGGTGACGCTTTATGGATAAAGTCGGTTTCGGACTTATTGGAACAGGTCTATGGGGTGAAAATCACGCCAGGACTTACGTTGGTTCGAGAGATGTTGATTTAAAAGCTATATGCGATCTAAATGTGGACAGGGCAAAGAAAATTGCCGGAAAATACGGTGTAAAGGACTATTATACAGATCATAACGAATTACTAAGCAGGGATGATATAGAAGCTGTAGCCATCGCCACACCGGATTTTGCCCATACGGAACTGGCCGTATCCGCAGCCAAAGCCGGCAAGCATATACTCATAGAAAAACCCCTGGCCACATCGGTTGAGGACTGTGAGAAGATCCTCTCTGCCGTTAAAGATGCTGGAGATATAAAATTCATGGTGGACTTCCACAACCGCTGGAATCCTCCCTTTGTAAATGCCAGGACGGCCATAGATGGCGGCGAATTGGGCAAGCCTATGCTGATGTATGTCAGGTTAAATGATACCATATTTGTGCCTACAGAGATGCTGAGTTGGGCTTCCAAATCTGAAGTAGCCTGGTTCGTGGGTTCTCATGCAGTGGATTTGACCCGATGGCTTTTTGACGATGAAGTATGCAAGGTATACGCCGTTTCCAGGTCTGAAGTACTTAAAAGCAGGGGGGTTGATACTCCTGATTTTTACGAGGCCATTCTGGAATTTAAAAACGGCGGCGTGGCAACGGTGGAAAACTGCTGGATACTTCCTGATAGCCTGCCTACGGTTATTGACTTCAAGTGCCAGGTTATCGGCAGTGAAGGGGCCATGTATATGGACCTGAGCAGTAACGGTGTAAACCAGAAATACACCAAAAATGAGGCAAGCTATCCTGATACGCTGGTTTATCCCAGCATACACGGAAAGCCCACAGGCTTTGCCATAGAGAGCATACGCCATTTTATAGACTGCGTCGTAAATGATAAAGAACCAATGGTAAATGGTAAAGACGGCCTGGAAGCTACCCGGATCATATCAGCCATACAGGAATCCAGCAAAAAGGGAGAGCCGGTTTATCTTGATTGATATAAAAAAGCCCTTAAAGACATAGAGTTGATAATTTATGCCTGCGGAAAAGAGTGTAATAATAAATGCGTGATAGACGAGTTTTAACATGAAAAACGAAAAAGCCCTGAGAAAAAAAGTTAAGGAGATAAACGATATCCTTGAAGAGGAGTTCGGCATCCCCCAACTGGAAAAAGACTTAAACAAGATGGATAGGGATCCCCTTGACAGCCTTATTAACACTATCCTTTCACAAAATACTAATGACGTCAATCGAGACAAAGCCTATAATAATTTACGCCAGCAATTCCCCAAATGGGAGGATGTCCTGGCGGCTGATGCGGAAGATATCGCAGATGCCATTCGCGTTGGCGGTCTGGCCAACCAGAAAAGCGTCAGGATTAAAGGTGTGCTTGAATGGATAAAGGAGAATTACGGAGAACTAAATATAGATTTTATCTGTGATATGGAACCACAGGAAGCCATTGAGCTATTTTCACAGCTTAAAGGCGTGGGATTAAAGACCATGAATGTGGTTTTGGCCTTTGCCTGTGGCAGGGATGTCTTTCCGGTGGATACCCATATATTTCGTATCACCAAGCGTTTAGATATTGTACCGGAAAAGGCAACAGCGGATAAAGCACATGAGATAATGGGTCGTTTGTTCCCAGAGGGAAAGGCCTTTTCATTTCACATAAATCTGATACGGTTCGGGCGCACAAGATGTCATGCGCGAAATCCAGAATGTAAGGGTTGTCCACTGATGGATTACTGTAGCGCCTGGCCAGAATTTCTGGAAGATTAATATGATGACTAGATTCCTGCTTTCGCAGGAATGATAAACAGATGATCAGGAGGAAAACAGCATGGAAATGCAGATGGCTGAACGGTTGAAAAAACTGCCGCCATATCTTTTTGCCGATTTGCGACGTAAGATGAATACCGCCAGAGAAAAGGGCGTTAAAGTAATAAGCCTGGGTATTGGTGACCCGGATAAACCCACACCTGATCCTGTTGTCCAGGAGCTTTGCCGGGCTATAAACGATACTTCGGACATACACCGTCAGCGTTATGGCTGTGATGTACCGGTGCCGGATTTTCCCGAAGCTGTTAAAAGCTTCTATAAAAGACGACACGATGTTGATCTTGACGATGATCAGATAGTAACCACCATGGGAAGCAAAGACTCTATCGTCAAATTTTGCATGGGCATTATGAACCCCGGCGATGTTGGCATAGCACCAGTTCCCGGATATCCCACATACAACATCGGACATGTCTTCGCCAGCGCGGTAACTTATCAGGTTCCACTGCTGAAAGAAAATGACTTTCTGGTGGATTTTGATGCTATCCCTGGGGAAGTTAAGCGATTGGCCAAGATCATGTGGCTTAATTATCCCAACAACCCAACAACAGCGGTTGCTGACCTGGACTTCTTCCAGAAAGCTGTTGACTTTGCCCGAGAGAATGATATACTCATAGCCCATGATAATGCCTACGGTGAGAACACCTACGAAGGTTACAAAGCCCCAAGTATTCTACAGGTTGATGGTGCTGACGAAGTGGCTGTAGAATTTTTCTCCCTGAGTAAGGCCTTTAACATGACAGGCTGGCGGGCCGGTTTTGTTATTGGCAATAAATCTGCTGTAGGCCTACTGAGAACGGTTAAGGAAAATATTGACAACGGTTCGCTAAGAGCGATACAGTTCGCTGCTGCTAAAGCCCTTTCCCTTGCTGAGGAAATCATACCTCCTATTAATGAAGTTTACCGAAAGCGCAGGGATATGGTGGTTGACGTTCTTAACAAAAATGGCTGGAACATAGAAAAACCCAAAGGCACTATTTATGTCTGGGCCCCAGTTCCTGAGAAATACAAAGGTTTAAGCGGAGACTTTGCCACAGATCTGCTGGAAAAAACTGGTGTTGTGGTAACTCCCGGACTTGGTTATGGTCAGTGGGGAGAAGGATATTTCCGTATATCCCTCACATATCCGGATGAAGTTCTAGAAGAAGCCCTTTCCCGTATAATGGATTTAAATATATAAACGGAATAATCCCCGACTTTCAAAGAAAGTCGGGGATTATTCATTTAAGGATAAAGATATGAGTAAAATACAGATACCTAGATGTTATCGCCCGGTATATCCCACACCAGCCGCTCTTGTAACCAGCATTGACAGTGACGGAAAACCCAACATTATTACCCTTGGTGAAGTGGCCATGGTATCTCTGAAACCAACTCGCGTCAGTGTAGGGATGCGACCTGCAACATACTCAAATGGGTTAGTAAAAAACAGCGGTGAGTTTGTTGTAAATTTTGCCAATGCGGATATGGTTAGAGAAGTGGATTTCTGCGGAACCCGATCAGGCCGAAACGTGGATAAATTTGTAGAAACAGGCCTTACCCCTGAGCCAGCCGTACATGTCAAACCACCGTTGATCAAGGAATGTCCGGTAAACCTGGAATGTAAGGTTGTAGGTGTGCTGTCTTTAGGTTCTCATGACCTTTTTATCGGCGATGTGGTTATGATGCACGCGGAAAAGGATATACTGCTTAATGAAGAAAGAGGGCAGGTTAATCCCGAAAAAGGCTTAATTTTTGCCATGAACAGCTACTGGGGTTTCGGTGAAAAACTTGGAGATGCCGGATTAAGCAGGAAATCATAGTAGATTTTCCTGATAATTCTTACGACTTGAGTGTAGGAATGTAAAAAAATTATCTAATCAGTATTAACTGTTTTGGCTCTTCCGGGTTTAGTGTGGTTATAATTGAAAATTCTCTCAGCTTGTCATTTAATTTCCACATCAAATATCGTAGGTATTGGAGGTGCGCCGCTGTTTGGTTTGTGTAAAATAAGCTTAAGATGATTATCGAAGGTATGAAAAAGCATACCATGACCACCATTTTCGCTGCAAATAGTGTTTTCAGGATGCTCCCATGGGCCGGTTAGACTGCCCGATCTGGATATGGCTACAGTCTGACAGTAACCGGTTTTTCCAAAACTTGACCATAACATGGCAAGGGAACCATGGGAAAGTCTATACAGGAATGGGCCATCAGTTACCTTTCCATTCCCTTCTTTTCCTATTCCCACAACCCATCCGGCATCAGAGGCTTTAAAAAGCGTTAAAGGTTCGTCAATGGACTTGGTTAAATCATCACTCAGCGGTAGCGCCGCTATAGTTCCATCAATTATCTGTGTCCACTCATGGCAAAAGACTATCCAGGGTTTCTGGTTTTCATCAACAAATAGCGTTCCATCGAGGCACTCCCAATTTTCTGGAGTTACAGGCTTTTCCGTAAGGGGTTTATACGCCCCTTGGGGATTTTCTGAAACAAGGATCTGAGTTCCCCTGGATTTTCCATCTGCATTAAAAGAGGCGAACATGTAATATTTGTCTTTATACTTATGCACTTCCGGTGCCCAGTATTCTTTATTAGACCAGAAGCCCTCGTAATACTGAAATGCTACGGATGGACCTTTCCATGTTTTTAAATCTTTACTCCTGTATACCATAAATCCTGGGCCATCGGGAAGACTCCACCCTGTGCCAAAGAGGTAATACATTTTTTCTTCCGGAACAGGAAGTATAAAAGGATCCCTGAGATGGATGTCATTAAGATTACTAATTTCAGCTTTGTTTTGTTCGGATAGACCGTATAACAGTAACAGGAGTTCTAACATGGATTCCCTCTTTTGGAGTATTGACGGATTCTGGTATACCAGAATCCGTCAATATTAGAATTTATTTAACATGGTTAGGATCTGTAACCCGCTGAACCTTTGCTGATTTATCAACTTTGGATGTCTTTTTCATTTCCTCAATAAACCTCTCATATTCATCTCTGTCCAGAGGTACATCCACCGGCTCACCCTTATGGCCTGAAAGTATCACCGAGTTGATAAGTTCCATGCTGTTTACACCTTCCTCCCCGGGAACTATCAGGGGTTCACCGTGAAGTATATTCCGGGCCAGGTTGCGTATAATAGCACCATGTCCTGTTTCCCGATCTTCTATCTCAACTTCTACCTTTTCGCATTTCGGGCTTCCCCACATATTTTCTGTGGTGTCGTTGAACTCCTGTAGGGGCATTTCCAGCACGCGGAAATCCAGACTCCCGCCGCGTATAGTTAATTTACCCTTTTCGCCGCAAAACTCCATAAGACTGGTTCCCGGTGATTCGGAGGTTGAGACATGCAAAAATCCTATTGCACCGTTTTCATATTCCAGCATGGCCGAAGCTTCGTCTTCACATTCCATTTCATGTCTGCGATTGGCTGTTCGAGCTGTAACCTTTGATGGAAGACCTCCTATCCATGAGAAGAGGTCTAAAGGATGCGGAGCTTGATTTATCAGAACTCCACCGCCTTCTTCTTTCCACGTACCTCTCCAGGGGGCTGAATTATAATAGGCCTGGCTGCGGAAACCGGAACTTATAAGGCATGTGCGATATATTTCCCCTAGTTTACCCTCTGCTATCAATTTACGGGCAGCCTGATTTACCCCTGATGCTCTGGACTGATACATAATGGTAAACGGCACACCCGTCTCTTTGACTTTTTCGATCATGGCATCGGCAGATTTGACTGTAACAGCCATAGGCTTTTCTGATAACACGGCCAGTCCTTTGTCCATTGCATACATACCCACTATTGGATGATAATAATGGGGTGTTGCAACAATAACGGCATCAGCCATTCCACTGTCAATCAATTCCTTATAATCTGTAAAGCTTTTCACATTATGCTTTTCTGATATCTGCTTTACCACTTCAGGATCAATATCGCATACGGCAACTAATTCACATTCCTCTATATTTTGTATAGTATTGGCATGTCCTGAACCCATACCGCCTACACCGACTATTCCAAAACGAACTTTATCCATAATTTACTTCTCCTATAGAATTATTATTTTTGGTTCTTCCGGGTTTAGTGTGGTAAAGATAATAAACTTCTTTATGCTGTTATTCCTGGGAAAGCAGGAATGACATGCTTAGAAAGTTTTTAAATTATTTCCACACTCAATTCGGAAAAATCTTATTTTTTAAGAACCCTGTCAAACCACTTAAATGGTACTTCTCCTATAAACTCATGACCACTGTCATGGACATCCAGGTAACAGTTTTCTTCCGCGTTAAACACTTTGTAAGCTTTTTGAATCTCCTTAAAGGCCTTCTGAGCAATATCCAGGGGAAAACCTCCGGGGGCTTTTTCCTTACGGCCAATCTGGGTAATAAGGTAACGGGGCGCGACACATGCAAATATGTCACTGAAATCAAAATGCTCTTCTAATCCGGGGAAATTCCAGCAAGGACAGTGCCCGGTTTTCATATTTTCAATGGTTGTTAGCCATCCACTACTGACAGCTATTTTCAACCTTTCATCCAATGCTGCCACATACATCACAGATTCGCCACCCAGGGATAAACCAGCCGTACCAACCCGGCTTTCATCCACTTCGGGGCGATCGCACATATAATCCAACACAGTAAGGGCATCCCATACCCTTTCGCCCATCATAGACCATCCCTCATGCTGAATTTCGTGCTGGCCTATATCCAGGGAAGCCACCACATAACCGCGTTCAGCAAAGGCTTTACCATACCAGTATATCTCCTCTCCCCGGACAATTTGTTCCCCTGTTCCACTGTGGCCATGAAGAGCCAGAACTCCTGGTAAACCACCTTCAGGGACGTGTCCGGGTGTAACTATCCAAGCATGAACTTTACGGTCCGGAAGGCTGTTTAACTCCAACTCTTCAATTACATAACCTGCATCTGCAACTTCTTCCCGATTTATAACCCTTGGGTTGGCAGGACATTTCTCCGGTTTGCTTCCATTCATCATCAATTGATAGAGCTTAACCCTGGCTTTTTCCTGCCACATACGGGCTTGTCCCGGTGATTTAGCATCAAAACGCATGGATCGTATTTGCTCTGAACCATTATCGCCTGAAACCGGAGCCACAGAAATAATTGATGCTCCTATCATGAATCCCAAAAACGGCCATTTCATCGCTTGATATACCTCCGTTCTGTCAACACTGAAAACTAGACATTTCTACACTTCAAAAAATCAGAAAATGCGGTAATTTCGGAATTTATTTGGTTCTTCGTTCTTCGCAATAACACAGGGATGTAAGATTTATGCTTGGAGTAAAACTTACTTTGATTGTCATTATTGATGATACATAATCCAAATAGGTGAAGATACAGCCTTACCTGTGTAGTTATCGTCACCTTCTCGCTCCTGAACTACACTTATATAGTAATAATTTAAACCCTTTTTTATTTCATCATCCCTGTATTCAAAATTCGACATGTTTTCTCTTGATACTATAACTTTGCCATTGCGAATTATATCTATTCTGGCTATATTTGTTGTTCCCTGGGCCTTAACCTTTAATACTGGTACTTTAGCAGTTTCATATTCATCACCCATAAAATGGTTATCGGCATAAAATTCAACGCTCATCTTCTTGCCGTTGGTGGCATAACATCTGCGATTTTTAAGAGCTTTAAAGATAGATTCTCGGGTTATATCTTTTGCCCATAATCCAGTAATGGCATAAGGATATACCCAGGGCCCACCATGTCCGCCGGGATAGCGGGAATGATCTGAGCTTCCTATAAGACCTACTTTTGCACCTATAGACAGATAATGTGCAACAGTAACAGGTGAAAAACCTCTGGTCTGGACAGCTTCAATCACCCATTCATAGTCGGGATTAATTGGCGGTGATGTCTCATATTTCTTTCCAAAACCGTCGCCATGAAAATGCCTGACAATCAAAACTTTATCCTTTAATCCTTTTTCATCCATCATTTTGATGGCGTCGGTTAGTTTTGCGTTTGCAAGCCTGATCTCCCGAACTGTTTGTCCTGCACTTCTGTCAATATAAAAGAAATTAGTGTGTTCCGTATCCCGGAAATTCTGCTCATATCCAAAAATACCCGCAAAATCTGACTCACTATTGAAAAGATCGCACCATATACGTCCTTTAACTGCTTCATAATCGCTAGTTTGTTCGGTATGGTCGGTGATGGAATAAAAATCCAGTTCAGCCACATCCTGGGCCCATCTGTAATGATCCCAGAGAGTGCCGTCTCTCTCCGGTATACATTTAGAGAGGGTGCTGTGACGGTGTAAATCACCCCAGAGCAGTTTATATTCCTGACCTTCCAGTTTTATATGTTTATGTTTATCAGGATCAGGTCTTGGGATGTTGAATTCTTCTATATGTTTATTATGGGGTAATATTGATGCCGCGAGTTTGGGTTTTTCAAACGTATCAAAAGATAACTGATGCAGGTATATATTACTATCACTGTCAATAAGAGGTTTTCTCCCACCGGGATTGTCACAGGCCTGATATATCAACCATAGATTTCCTGAATTATCCCTGATTGAATCAATTTTACTAATAGGGTATCCGGGTTCTGTAGATATTATCTTGGGTTCTGACCATTCATTCCCGGAATAACTTATTAATTCCACGTTCCAGCCCCAGTCATTACTGCCTTTATCTCTGA
The DNA here is from genome assembly GCA_014730235.1 of Candidatus Poribacteria bacterium. GTDB lineage: Bacteria > Poribacteria > DTPJ01 > DTPJ01 > WJIO01 > WJIO01. Next base: position 26,326 of record WJIO01000329.1, on the reverse strand, counting down.
ATTGACGATACAATACATGAATCATATCATCTTTACCAATTATAACCTTTGGGGTTAATGAAATTACTCGCTCCTGAGGATCAACAGGTATTAGAACCATGCTGTCCAGATCCCGCCGCATAACTTCAGGTTGCAGGAATTTGCCTGTATCAGGCTCATATTTACGAATCATCAATCTTTTACCTACATTTAACCTGTACCTTTCTTTACCCCAGAGTGGAGACCTTACCCATGCTATCCATATTCCGTCTTCGCTGTCAACAGCCAGAGATGGAGTCATATCATATCGCATGTTGTATGTAAGCCGAATGGGATCAGACCAGGTTTCATGAAAAAACCTCATGTATATATCGTAATTACCGTTTCTAAAAGTATCCCATGCTACCCATACCCGGTTTTTGCTGTCTACGGCAATAGCCGGAGACCGGTTTGAGCTTTTATTCTCAGATATACATTCTTCCTGCTGCCATTCACCGCTGGAATATCGCTTCATATATATTTTAAAATTACCATCTTTTTTTGACTGGTAAACAACATATAAATCACCTTTTTTATCCACAGCGGCGGCATGATTAAAGCTTTTACCATCTTTAGTAATCTGTGTTTCTTCTGTAATTTGACTGTTGATTATTTCCTTGCTGTATATATTCCACTTTTCATTACGAAATTCTGACCAGAATACCCGGATGGAATCATCTCCTGTTGAGATAATCTCAGGAAATAGTATATCACCGGATGTCCTGGTAACTTCAATCTTCTCTAATATACTCCCATCCTTATAAGACGCTGTATTTATTGATGTCTTTCTGGTTTCCGGGTTGAAATTTTTCCATGCCAACCATACAGTTCCATTTTGAGATCGAGATATTGAAGGTGAATAGGAATATCCACCTTCAGTTAGTTGAATTTCATCAGAGACTGTCGTTGGAATAGTTAATAATATACTAAAAATTATCTCTACATACATACTGACCTCTATTCTTTATCTATACTTTCGCACTTTTTATATATCGTAATCGTTAAAAAATAAATATAAAAATATTGTCATTCCTGCGAAAGCAGGAATGACTTGTTGAACTAGATATGCTCTTATTTAATCAGTAGAATTTTCTTATTACTACACTAAACCCGGAAGAACCAGAAATTCTACATTGATTTTGTTAATTTTTAATTCTGGCCCAGGTGGTAGACAATTTCCCCTCAGCATCCACAGCCAGAAGGTTTGACTGGACGTTAAAATTCTGCATAACTTCATCTTCAGTTAAAGCTTTGTTATATATGCGCACCTCATCAATTATGCCGTTGAAATGCCTCTCATTGTTACCATCACCAATATGAAGCGGTTCATCTGTCTCAGCTATATCGCCGCTGACAGGTATATCAACGTGCATTACGCCATCCAGGTAAAGCCTTCCCTGACTTCCGTCATAAGTAATAACAACATGATGCCAGGCATCGTCATTATAATTGGGAAGAGCCTGGGAACGAATGTCATTGGGAGCCAGGGTAACAGACCTGAAACCGATGTCATTTCCCAGAGTAACATCCCCGACCCAAACGCTGTAAGCACCATTATCAGTGGTTGATTGACCTTTACTTACCACGCGTGGGTAATCGTTTTCCAGACTGTCACCTTTAAGGACGAACCAGAATTCAATAGTTATAGCATCAACAAGATTAAGGCTTTCGCTGTGGTCAATTTCGATGAAATCATCTTCGCCGTTGAAAAGCAAAGCCTCATCAATTTTACCCGGAACAACTTCAGGACTCCCTTCTATTGACCCATGATTACTTCCCCACATGTCCCTCGCAGTATTACCGGTTGTATCGGATTGATCCATTGTCCAGAAGCTAACCAGACCATCAGTTACCATTTCCTGAGCTATAGAAGTATTAACCAGTAAAAAAATGAGAAACAAAATAAAAGAGATTCGTAAACTAATATTTACCTTCATGTTTTACCTCCTGTTAAGGTTTTGTATCCTTGCTTTTGCAGGGATAACAATCTGACTCAATTTCATCCCGCAGTTTTTTCAGGTATATCCTGTTATAAACAGCTCTTTCAGGCATAACCCTTTTCCAGTCTAAACTATTTATTCTATCGTCAGTAAGGTGCATTCCTGCTTTAATCAGACTTTCACCCTTCTGAAGGTGCTTGAGCAGATTGATTATTCTTAAACCATTCCAATTGGCAAAGCTGTTCATGTATTCCTCATTATAAATCGGCACAGGGCTTCGCCCCCAGTGGTCTTCAATAGATAGATTTAAGTCTGGATTAGCCTTGTATAGCATATCCAGAATTACCGGCAGATCAACAGTTCCCCGACCTAATGGACATCCCCCCATCCAGTGCATTTTATCGCCATGCATGTAGATGCAGGAGTCTTTAAGATGGGTGCTTTTAACCCAGGGTGCTGTCTTTCGGGCAAATTCTACAGGATCTTCCATTACCAGAAACGAATTGGCTGTATCCAGACAAAGACCAACAAAAGGTGAATCAACGGCTTCCATTATCTCCACGTATTCATCGGCTGTAAAAAATGCAGTGTGGATAGTAACAGCAATATGGTTATCTTCGGCCATTTTACTGACTTGTTTCAGGGTAGCAATACCACCTTCAATCTGGTTCCTTAACGACTTCCCCGGCTTTGAGATTATCCTGCCCTCCCAGGGCCATGTCCCAAGACCAGTAAGAAGCACATTAACATCCATTTCAAGGGCTGCATCAAAAAAGGCCTTCCATGACTCGGCCAACTCTTCCGGCTTTCTCCCGGACATAGAAGCATCAATTCCTGAACCTCCCATCTCTACGTATAGCCCAAGCTCGTTTTTCTTTTTAATAACTTCCTGCCGATAATCGTCATCTGCTATAAGTTTACCAGAAGGCAGCATAACCCCTTCATAACCTAATTCATTGGCTTTTTCCATGAATCCCAGTATATCAAGCTCAAGCAACTGCATCAAAGGGATAAAATCCAATCCGATCTTCATAAGTTTTTCCTTTCTGTAACTGTTAAAAAATAAAAAATGTGTTTGCAATAGTCGCTTTTTTTTATGGTCAATTGTAGAATTTGTCATTCCTGCGGAAGCAGGAATGACAACTAAATTATATTTATTTTTTAACGATTACCCTTCTTACTATACTTTTGCACTTTTTATATATCAAAACGGTAAATATAGATTTCATAGGGGTTCCTACAAGCTTATAAATACTATGTCTTTTAAAAAGTGCGAAAGTATATTTCTTAAGAAAGAAATATTAATCTAAACATAACGCGATATATAATTTTTGCTAGAATATTCTTTAACAATACCAGCATCCAGAGGATAACGGCCATATTTCCTTGCCGCATCCACCATAGCTTTATAATTTTCCGGCTTTACACCGGGATGAATACTGTTGCTGGAAGCCAGTATGTAACCGCCGCCGATACCGGCTTTTGCTATTGTTTCTTTTACCGCTTCTGTTACTTCATCCGGTGATCCATGAGTAAGAAGCTCTGTGCAGTCAATGTTACCTATAAGGGCAATTCTGTTCCCGTATTTTTCCTTTACATCGCCTATATCCATACCTGCTATTGGTTCGAGGGGATCAAGAGCATCTATGCCTGTATCCACGATCATGTCAATGATGGACCAGATATTGCCGTCGGTGTGTTTTATAAACGGCACATCCTTTTCTTTTGCCAGGTCAACCATTTCCTGCAAATAAGGCAAAACAAATTTCCTGAATATATCAGGTGACATTATAGGAGCGTTTCGATAAGCATAGTCATCACCTGTCAAGATAACATCCGCGCCTTCCTCTATGGCCAATTCAGCCACGCGCTTCTTGTAGTCTATGATTATCCGGGCCAGGCGTTTTGGTATATCCGGATCGGTGATATAAGCCATGAGCAGATTATCCATACCGTAGAGATAATGTGAAAATTCAAAGGCATCATGGGTAAGGAAAACTATAGCCTTTTCACCCTTAAAGCGTTTTACAGCTTCTTTCAGAGGATCAAGTCTGTAGTCGGCTTCGGGATCTGGTGGTGTATATGAATTCAGATCATCCAGATTTTTAATAGGGCCTCCCGATGGGTATGCAATGCCGTTCTCTTCCACAGTCCACAAGATGCTCCATTCATCCCTGTATTGGGTTACGCTGAGTTTTTGTGTAACCTTTTGTTTCTCAAATACCGTTATACCATCCAGGTCTTCTTTTTCTACAAAGTCTTCGTAGGATATATCACCGTAAAGAGCTTTTATCACAGGTTCATTCACAATAAGTTCCCATACAGGAACCCGATCTGGCTGTTCCTTTCTGAGAGCAGTCATCATTCTCTGGTAACCATTCACAACATCACCCGCTTACTATTATTTTAAATGCCTATATTCAAAGGAAATGGCTGGAAAAAATGCCATAAATCAAGTATAATTCAATGTGTAACAATCGTAACAGATTATATTTTATCTGTCAATAATAGTTAATGAGTTTTTAAGGAGGAAAAAATGAAATTACATTTTAGTCTTGCTGTAATTTTTATTATAGTATCCTGCATGAGCACCAATGCAGTAGAAATTAGCTTGCCGACACTAGAGGCTGCCCCCGGTGATGCTTTGGTTGTAGAAATGGTTATAGATGAAGCAGAAGGGATTGCCGGGGGAGATTTGTCCATAAATTATGATCCAGCTATACTGGAGTTGGTTGGAGATCCCAGAGCAACTAACCTAATGACAGGATTGCTGGTACAATGGAACACAGGCATACCAGGAGAAATCAGCGCCGCCATGGCCGGAAGTGCAGGTCTGGACCCGGGCAGTGGAACTATGTTTGAATTTGATTTTCAGGTAAAGGCCGATGCTGCTGGAACAAGCGAATTGGCTTTTTCAGATGTTTTCCTGTTTGATGAAAATATAGACGATATTGATGTAACCACAGTAGACGGAAGCGTTACTGTTACCTCTGCCGCTCCAGAGCCAAAAAATCTCACAATAAGCGATGCCACTGTAAATGCCGGAGATCAATTCACCGTTACTGTGGATATTGACGAAGCTGAAGGAGTTACCGGCGCAGACCTTGTTATTCTTTATGGTGAAAATATGTTATCAGTTGTCGAGGTTACAGCTACAGGCCTTCTCCCGGGAACACCTGTTATTAACGACAGTGAACCGGGTCGTATATCCATATCAATGGCCAGTGTAACTGGTGCAGATGCTGGAAGCGGGGCAATATTCAACATCAGCTTCACTGCTGTCCAGGGAATGACAGATGATACTGAAATTACGTTTGAATCAGCGGATTTATATGATGAAGATGAAGACGTTAATAATATACCTGTTAATACATCAGGAGCCATGATTAAAATCAACGGCCCGGCTGTATCAGCTACAGGAACTTTAACCAAGTTTGAGCTCACAACCTTTATGTATGGAACTCATGGTCTTATAGTTGATGGTGCTCTGGCCTATGCCCTGGAAAGCTCAACACTAGAGCTGGATCAGTTTATCGATCAAAAGGTTATTGTTAATGGTATTCAACAGCACGGTGGTCTTGACGGTGGGCCCCCTTTGGTCAATGTCGCCAGTGTTGAAGTCGTCACCCCAGCAGGTCCGGAAGTTGTGAAAGAGCATACACCCGGGGATGCTATGCTTGCCCTTCAGGCTTCATACGACCAGGCCAACGTTCACGGCCACACTTATATTGACATATGGACAGGTGAAATAGTGGTTGAAAGCGGAATGTTCCTGGAATTCCAGGTTGCCATGTTCTCAGGAAATCCCACATTCAAAGGAACTGTAGACTTGCACACCAGCGACGGCAGTAGTCTCAGAGATTCAGGGGCTGTTGACCAGAACGATCTGAGCGCACATCCGGCCACAGATTTAAGCCAGTATGCCAGGGATATGTGGTATCACCGCAAAATATCGCTGGAGCCTCTGGTCGGTAAGACTATAGATGGTGTTATGATAGCCACAGACAGCAATGAGCATATGAATGGTGTTTTCAGGGTCTATGTGGATAATATCCAGATTACCGATGGTGAATATGTTTTAAATTACATCTGGGGGGATGAAGCAACTCAGAATTCAATACCCATTAACGGTCAGACAACCGCAACAGAGACAAACTTTGCAGGTACTCAAGGTATGAGTGATTATGCTGTGACAATTGTAGGTGAAACCCCTGTTACCCCTGCTGAAAAACTCTTCAGCACCTGGGGCAGCATTAAGAAATCAGATTAAGAGGGGTGTCACTGACTTTAGAAAATTTGGCTCTTTCGGTTTTATTGCGGTAAAGAAGTTTCAATTATAACCACACTAAACCCGGAAGAGCCAAAAATTTTCTAGCTATCTAAAACTTCCACTTCCTCTGCATCCATCCTGTCAAACCGGGTTTCATCCACAAATCGCTTGGCCGATTCAAAAGCCGACTGCATCTGCTTTTCATTAGGGCCATAACGGGCAAACTTAACCAGATCACACTCCACAAGAAAATCCCTCAGGAGATCGCTGTAGAGGTGAATTGTATCTTTATCCTGAGAATTGACAACAGCATGCAAAAACTCCTCCGTCGTCATCTCCGGGGCATGCAGACCGAAACGATTTTCCAGGTAATGCCGAACCACCGAGGATAATAGAACATAGTATTTATCTGTTTCTTTATTTTCAACCATGTTTGAATCAGCGATTGTTTGAAGCTGTTCATAAGCTATCTCATGGGCTGGTCTGGGTGGAGCTTCTTCCTTAAGCTTTTCCCGTCTTCTGAGCAAAATAACAGTGGCTGTAATTCCTCCAGCAACAAGAAAAACAATAACCCCGATCCAGATATAAGGGCTGTAATCCACAGGAAGCTCTACAGGTTCTTCGATGTCTTTAATATCCTGTGGTTCTTCACCATCGGCTATGACGCTTTTGACTTCTATTACAACCTCGTTCCCCTGTACCTCTTTTTCCTCACCATCTAAGCCAGTATAAGTCACCACAGGTGCGGGAATATTATAGCTTCCGGTTATATATGTATCAAGGAGATACCATTTTTGCCGCAGTTGTTTATCTTTATAGCTTTTTACAGGAATATCACCGAAATCTTTAATACCAAATCCGCCAAGATTTTCGCCAAACTCCGGCATTTTAACATCAACACCCGGATTTGATAACACGCTAATATTGTATCTGATTTTATCACCAATAGTGGCTTCATCAACATTAGCTTCAGCTATAACCATAACAGGCTCTTCAATCTTTTCTTCAGGTATTAATTCTTCCCTGTCATCACACGAAGAAAACACCAGTAAAATCAAAACCAGAATTATTGTATATAATATAAATGACTTATTTATCATCTTCATCATATCATGAATTACTGTTCACTGGTCAGCATTTCAAACCATCAGGCAAAATCGGCTTTTTAGGATCAGCTTCATACTGCTTACCTATAACCAGTATTCCCGAATCAGGTTCAAAGCAAAATTCACCATCAACAGTTCCATCAGGAAGTTCCCTGTAAGGTCTTAAGCCAATGTTCTGAAGTATTTTAGTTCTTTCCTCAATGGTTCCATTGTGCGGGCCAATATCCACCCCTTCGCCAGTCCAGGTATTTCTATCCAATATAACATCTTTTAGCTTCGATCCTCGTCCAATACGCGTGGTATAAAGTCTTCTGATTTCATTCTTATAAAATTCATTTCTGCTGGCTCCCAGCAAAATACAGCGATCCAGTTTACATTCCTCTTCAATATCCACCTGGTATCCCAATACAGAACTTTTCACCCGGCTGTTATGGCGAATCATACAACCAGAACTAAGGATCGTGCCCTGAACAGAGGAATCACCGGATATCCATGGACCGGGTAAATGTCTTTCATAGGTTCTTATCCGGTTTTCAAGTAGATTTATAGGCGGTTTTCCCTTTACAAACTCCATATTACAGTCAAAATAGTCCTGTATAAGTCCAACATCGCGCCAGTAACCATCAAAGACATATGCGTAAAGCCTGTAATCGTTTTCCTTTATAGCCGGTATTATGTCATTACCAAAATCTATCCCCGGATAACCCAGAAATTTCTCTAATCTATCCCAGAAGAAGATATAGTTGCCCATAGATGCAAGAAAATTAAGCTCCGGATTCCGTATCCCCAGTTTTTCCTTCATCTTTGGAGATAATCTAAAGCTCTCGATTAAGTCTTTTTCTGTAGGTTTCTCAGCAAATTCAACAATACGTCCTGAATCATCTATCCGCACAATACCAAGCTGACTTACCTTGTGGTCAGGAACCACATTTGTCATAATCGTTATATCAGCATTACTCTTCAGATGCTGATTTATCGCTTCGTTATAAGTCATGGTGTATATATGGTCGCCGCCGAGAATAAGCAAAACCTTTGGGTCACATGTACCGATCCTGCTGGCGCTTTTTCTTACACAATCGGCAGTTCCTTCAAAAGTAACGATCTTTTTTCCATCCTCGTAAGGATGCAGCATAATAACCCGTTTATCAATGCCATCAAAACCCCATATGGCCCCTGCACCTATATGAGCACTCAGGGAATTTGGCTCAAATTGAGTAGCTACAAGCATTGTTGATATACCGGAATTTGCCACGTTAGTCGCAACAAAATCGAATATTCTGTAGTGTCCAAGTACACCAACCGCCGGTTTACTCCTATCCCGGGTTAAAACTTCAAGCCGCGTACCTTTGCCGCCAGCCATAACAAAACTCACAATGTAATTATCCATAACAACACCTCCTGGTGCTTTCTAATCAAATTTTAAAATACTATCAGTATATATTTCAACTTCTCGCTCTTCCAGAGTGCGATTCAGCAAGTCCTGCATGGCCTGTTCCTGTCTTTCCCGGCTATAGTCCGATTCCACCATATCTTTAACCTCGGAAAAACTTCTCTGCCGTTCAGGAGTTTTATCATGCACCAGAAAAATATAGTATTGGTTATTGATTTCTACAACGTCAGTAACACCTTTGGATATTTTATCAATAGCTTCCCAGGCCCGGGGTGAATTACCTATACTATCGGTAATATATGCCCCTCTTACAACGGGAACTTTTATTTCACCGCCGTTGGCTTTAGTCTGCTCATGGGTTGATTCTGTCCTGGCCAGCTCTTTAAAATCTCCTCCGGATTTTAGCTTATTCAATATATTTTCGGCTTTTTCCCGGCTTTCAAACTGGATCATAGACAGCTTATATCTGGCTTTCTCAGCATACCTGTCTTTGTAGGCATCGTAATAAAGCTTTACATCTCTAGGATCAACAATTATCTTTCCTATTTCATCCATTAGCATTTTCTGGACAAGTACCTGTTTTATCACATCTCTGACTTTTACCCGAACATCAGGATCATCCTCATGACCGAGTCTTTTGGCTTTTCGATACAGTAATTCCGTTGCCAGGTACTGCCTCACAAAATCCAGCCTGGCCTCATCTGATTCATATTGTTTTTTCATCCAGTCCGGCATTTGGTTTAGAGCATGGGTAATTTCGCTCATATGCACTTCTTCATCGTCTATCCTAGCAATAACCGGGCCAAGCCCTGTTACATCTTCTTTTTGCTTGTTTTTGCCAATAGTCGTTCGTGATTCCAACTCATATCGGGCCTGCTCTGTCATTCCTAATCGCTCTAAACATTCCACAACTTTAGCATCTGTCTGAGACGAGATCTCCGAATCCGGCGTTTCCATATCAACCCGGTAAAAGCTTGCCAGAGCCTTCTCATATTCACCCAGTTCCATGTAAATATCTCCCATCTGATAAGCCACCTTTGCCCTGTCATCAGGTAAAGCTTCACCCATTTCAAAACATTCTTCATATTCTGTCAAAGCCTGCCGCTTCAAACCTTTTGATAGCAATGTATTTGCATACTTGAACTGCTTTTCCCATGTCCAATATGGACTGGCAGAGGTTCCATTTTGAGACGGATTTCTGGTTAAAATCAAAAATACCATTATACCAAAGGACATAATAAGGACACAAAGAATGAGTATAGTTTTACCATCAAAAAGCTTTTGCTTTCGTTTGACAAGAGAATTAAGTTCTGTACCCATAAAAACTAAGTCTCCTTAAGATTTTAGGTTCTTCCGGGTTCAGTGTGGTAAAGATAAGAAACTTCTTTATGCTGTCATTCCTGCGAAACTCTTATTCCTTTTTGCTCAAGCCTTTTTCAAAAAGCTTGAAGCAGGAATCCAGCAGATCCGCATAAAGACCGTATTTCTGCTTTCGCAGGAATGATAAAAAGAGTATATTATTTTTAATTAGATAATGTTTTTTAAATTTCCACACTTAAGTCGGAAAAACCGCAAAGATTAAGGTTTATCCATCACCGATCATCCAAACCTTCTCTCCCGCATACGGAAAAACTTCAGCAGTTCATTGACATAAGGCTTATCGGTATTAATATCTATAGAATCCACACCGGCGGATCTAAACAAGGTGTTCCTGGCTTCAACCCTTTCTTCTGAAAGTTTCTGGTACTTCTCCCGGACATATGAACTGGAAGTATCCAGTATAACAGTTTCCCCAGTTTCCGCATCCTGAAGCTCGATTATGCCAATTTTTGGCAGTTCCTTTTCTCTGGGATCCGAAATATTAACAGCGATAATATCATGACGTTTGTTAGCAATACGCAGAGCACTTTCAAAATCCTGCCCCGGCTTTTCCATAAAATCCGATACAAGAAATGAAACGGTTCTCCTGGTAGTAACCTTATTCAGATATTCAAGGGCAGTGCAGATATCAGTTCCCCGGTCTTTAATATCATTGGCACGTTCTTCGGAGGCATAAAACAAGACATCTCTGATTACCCTCAGCACATGTTTCCGACCTTTCTTGGGAAGTATAAAATGTTCTATACGATCCGTAAAGACAATTAGTCCTACCTTGTCGTTATTAGCGATAGCCGAAAAGGCAATAACAGCGCAAAGCTCAGCCGCCAGTTCGTCTTTAGGTCGTGTACGCGTTCCAAAATGCTGAGATCCGCTTATATCTACCATAAGCATAACCGTCAATTCCCGTTCTTCCACGAACTTCTTGATAAATGGCCTGCCGGTACGGGCTGTAACGTTCCAGTCAATATTCCGCACATCATCTCCCGGCTGATACTCCCGAACATCTTCAAACTCGATCCCTTGACCTTTAAAAACACTCTCATACTGACCGGCCAATACATCGGTAACAATATGGCTTGTACGAATATGAATTTGACGGACTTTCTTAAATATTTCTTCCGGTATAGCAGCAGACATTTTCACACTCTATCATTTACAAATCAAAATAACTGTGGTTCTTCCGGGTTTGGTTTGTTAAGGATAAGAAACTTCTTTATGCCGTCATTCCTGCTTCAAGCTTTTTGAAAAAGCTTGAAGCAGGAATGACAAGCTGAGAGAATTTTCAATTATAACCACACTAAATCCGGAAGAACCATAACTGTTTACTGATAACGGATTACAGATTACTATTTATGGTACTTCCACCTCATCAAATATCCGCTGAATGACATCCTCAGAAGTCATATCTTCCGCTTCAGCTTCGTAAGTTATAATAACTCTGTGCCTGAGTACATCCATCCCGATTGACTTAACATCCTGGGGAGTAACATAACCTCGTCCCTGGATAAAGGCATAGGCTTTAGAGGCCAGGGCCAGGCAAATAGTAGCCCGGGGTGATGCTCCATATTCAATATATCGCTTTATGTCCAGATTATATTCATCAGGATTACGGGTAGCAAAAACCAGGTCTACGATATAGTCCTTCACCTTATCGTCCATGTAAACTTCATCAACTATACCCCGGGTTTTCATTATATCCCTGGGTGATATAACCGGACTGACGTTAATTATCTTATCAGTAAAAGCCATCCGGTTCATAATCTCCCGTTCCTCTGATTTTGAGGGATAATCTATTTTTAATTTCAGCATGAAGCGATCAACCTGAGCTTCAGGAAGCGGGTAAGTTCCTTCCTGCTCAATTGGGTTTTGAGTCGCCAATACAAGAAATGGATCTTCCAGGGGGAAAGTTTGTTCTCCGATTGTAACCTGTCGTTCCTGCATGGCCTCCAGCAGCGCGCTTTGCACCTTTGCCGGGGCCCGGTTGATCTCGTCAGCCAGGATTATATTGGCAAAAATAGGACCTTTCTTGGTGGTGAAAGTGCCTTTATCAGGTTCATATATCAAAGTTCCCACCAGATCAGCCGGGAGCAGATCCGGTGTAAACTGTATCCGCTGGAACTTGGTGTTAATAGTTCTGGATAAAGTGCTGACCGAAAGGGTTTTTGCCAGCCCGGGAACACCCTCCAGCAAAACATGACCGTTAGCCAGCAATCCCACCAGTAGTCTTTCAATGAGGTACTTCTGACCCACAATAACTTTTTCAATTTCCCTTACCAGATCCTGGACAAAGGAACTGGCTTCTTTCACCTTTTCATTGATAATCATTACACCTTGTCCCATAAATATTAACGGTATATTCCTTTCAAATCGAGAACAACCGATCCTCCTTTCTCCTCAATGATTCATAAATCTAAAATAAATAATTTGTTTCATCTGGGTTTAATGTGGTAAAGACAAGAAACTTTTTATGCTGTCATTCCTGCTTCAAGCTTTTTGAAAAAGCTTGAAGCAGGAATGACAGGCTGAGGGAATTTTCAATTATTACCACACTAAACCCGGAAGAACCATTAATTTTAAAATTTATTCACAGAAAAACAGTGAATAATACATTAGGTCTTTCTGGTTTTCTATATATCTATGCTTTCACTCATAGTAAAACAAGTAAATTAGCGATCAAACCTTAAATCTGGAACGACAAAAATATCTTGAGGTTTACAGCTATCTATGGCAAAATTAAAACATATATTTATCATTTTCGCAACAAAAATCCCCAAGGAAGGTTTAGTAAATTGCAACTCCTCTGTATAATCGGCCCAACCGCCGTTGGCAAAACAGATTTATCCATTCAACTGGCAAAAATTATAAACGGTGAAATAGTATCAGTGGACTCCCGACAGATTTACAAATACATGGACATAGGCACAGCCAAACCAACACCAGAGCAAATGCAGGAAGTTCCCCATCATATGGTTGATTGTGTTTTACCTGATCAAGATTTCTCCGTTGCAGATTACCAGGAAGGCGCGGATGAAGCAATAGAAGAAATTGCCCGTAAAGGAAAAACACCAATACTTGTAGGTGGTTCGGGTATGTATTTCAGAGCTGTTATAGATGGTTTATTTGACGGCCCATCCGCCGATCGCAAATTTCGCGAAAAGCTAAAAAAAGAAGCCGATAAAACAGGTATATATAATCTTTACCACCGTATGAAATCTGTTGATCCTGAAGCCGCAGAAAGAATACATCCTAACGATCTCTTAAGAATTATAAGGGCTTTAGAGGTATACGAAAAGACCGGAAAGCCTATATCTCAACTACAGAAACAGTGGGAAAATAGTAAAGATAGATATGAATCTGTAATAATCGGCCTTAATCGTCCCAGGGATGAATTATATCAGCGTATAGAAAAAAGGGTTGATCAGATGATGGAAAATGGTTTATTGGAGGAAGTGAAATCCCTTTCCCGATACAGCAGAAACCTGCGAGCCATGAACTGCTTTGGATATAAAGAGTTGTTCGAATATATAGACGGTAAATGCCCACTGGATGAATCCATAAGATTATTGAAGCAAAACACCCGAAGATATGCAAAACGCCAGTTGACATGGTTCAGAAAAGACAAACGCATACAGTGGATAAACATATCAAATATCTCCCGGCATGACATAATCCAGAAAATCCTGCAAAAGTGGAATGAAAGCTGATCAATTCCAAAAACATTGACCTCTACACAACATAAATGCTATAATTTACTGGCAGTTTGTTAAATATTTTTAATTAACATCCCAAAGAAAATATTATTAAGCAATTTTACAAGTCCTGATATTTCTAAAATTAACTAAAACTAGATGTTGCAGTGCTTAAAGAGACACTAGCAAATGACAGGCTGAGGGAATTTTCAATTATTACCACACTAAACCCGGAAGAACCAAAAATCTTATCTGACTTTAAAAACATTATAAAGAGAGGTTTTTCACCCTGAATTTCACCAGAGACTTAAACAAACAACAATCCCAGGCAGTACATCATTACAAGGGCCCGGCCCTGGTGCTTGCAGGTCCCGGAAGCGGTAAAACCCGCGTAATAACTTACCGCGTTTCATACCTCATAAGGAATCATGGTGCATCCCCGGATAGCATTATGGCCGTTACCTTTACAAACAAAGCCGCCCAGGAAATGCTTGCCAGATTACATTCTGATGACTTGCTGGGAGAAACTATAGGAATGGAAGTTTGGATACACACTTTCCATGCCGCCTGTGTGCGCATACTAAGGGAATTTTGTGATGAGATCGGATTAAGTTCCAATTTCGCAGTCATAGATCAGGATGCCCAGGACGAAATAATAGCCCAGTGCATAAGGGATTTTGCTCCCACCATATCCGAAAATCAGGTATGGCTTGTCCGGGATTTCATATCATCAGCCAAGATCAGGATGGAAGACCCAACAGAACCCCATGAAACGCAACGCCTGAATCAGCAGTTTGAGGACGAAGAGTCCATAGTTACCCTGAATGATATGCTGGCAGTAACGGTTCAATATCAGGATTATTTAAAGAAACACGATGCCCTGGACTTTGATGATCTGGTATCCCAGACCGTTTCTCTCCTTTCTTTATGCCCTGATGTAAAAAAGGAACTCCGTCAGCGCTTTAAATTCATTATGGTAGACGAATACCAGGACATAAACGTCTCCCAGTATCAGCTTATAAAGCATCTATGCAACTCAGAGAAAAATCTGATGGTGGTAGCCGATGACGACCAGTCCATATATAGCTGGCGCGGCTCTGACCCCACTTTTATTGATAAATTCAAGGAAGATTACAACCCCAGGATAATACAGCTTACAGAGCATTTCAGGTCTACTCAGAATCTATTAAGGGCATCTCAGAGCTTAATAGGAAAAAATACCCGACGCAAAAAAGGTGTTCTGATAACAGATAACGACAGGGGTAACCCCATATATCACTACAAGCTGGATAATCTGGATGAAGAAATGCGTCTTGTAGTGTGGCTAATAAATAAACTCAGAAAAGAAAAGCACTACTCACCGGGCCAGATAGCCATATTTTACCGCACTCATAAATTAGCCGACAAGATGGAACAATATCTCCTGGAGCATAAAATCGAAGTCAATCGAATACGCCGGGAAAGCTTCTTTGACGATCCTCATGTAAAAGCTATAGTTGATTATCTAAGCCTTATGTGTTGGGATCCTGATTTGTATATACGTCGTATTGTTAATTACCCCAACATGGTTATGGATGAACTGACTCAGCTTCAACTGGAAAGACTGGCGAAGCGGGAAAATCTGGAATTCGGTGACTTAATGAAAAAGATCGCCTTGGATGAAAATTACAATGAATATGTCGGCCCATTAACCCGAAAGCGAATAAAATATTTTAATGATGCTATTAACGTAGTCAAAGAAATCCCCGGTGATAAATCCATAAGCCAGATAGTAAGAGACCTTTTTGAATTTCTGGAATCCCGAAGAAACCCATATCACAGAGATGACCTGAAAGCCCTGGAAAATTCTCCCCAGTCCGGCGGTCTATGGATGGCTGTAAATTCCCTGTATAACGCGGTACAGCAGGAACATAAAATAAACATAATTACTGAATATGGCATAGATAATTATTCCGCCGCAGGTATTATTTCTTATGTGTTACAGGATTACCTGGATGTAGGTGAAAAGCTAAATTGTCATTTCTTAAATCAATCTGACATTCAAGCCGGTTTGCCGGGATTTGAACAACCGATTAAAAAAATAGAGGATATCCAGGTATCAGAAGAAAACTCCCTCAATATAATAATTGGCCCCATAGAAAGAATACCAGACCACATTATCAAAAATGCTATAGTAATAGGACCCGATGATATAATATGTCTGGCAAACTTACCCGCAGGTCCCGGCGGCGTTGTATCTACAACAGCTTTAAAGCTATGTCAGAGATTATTAAGTTCATACGAAGGTGATAACACCCAGGGGCTTGTAGTATATGATCTGGAAACCATAGGCAATAATCCAAAATTTGCCACCATACTGGAAATAGGTGCGAAAAAAATAGGTTCAAGGAATGAGGATAGCCGTTTTCATCAACTGGTAAACCCAAGAAAAAATATTCCCAAATCCAGCACAGATATTCACGGAATAAAAAATCAGGATGTTGAGAATAAGCCTTCAATAGAAAAAGTCCTGCCTATGTTCCTGCGTTTCATAGATGACAGCGTTTTGGTAGGTCATAATATTAAGGAATTTGACAACAAAGTCATCTCCCGGTGTATGTTGAAATCCGGTATGGGGATGGTTGAATTTCCGAACAGGTCTTATGATACTCTAAATGTGGCAAAAAGACTTTATCCCCTGGAAAATTACCGACTGGAAGCCCTTGCTGACAAATTCAACCTGTCTCACGATGAATTACATCATGCCGAAGCCGATGTAGAGATCACAGAAAAAATTTTCCGTTCCCTTCGTCGGGAAGACCTGACCCGGAGTGAAAAACTCGCATTACCCGAAGTTCTACCTCTGGTAGCCATTGGTATACTGGAGAAAGACGCCGCCATAGAACCGGAGAACGCTGCCTTTTACAACGCCGCTGCACGACACATGCGCCACAGAAGGCCCGACGAAGGTGCGATTGAATTACTGCCTATATCTCATTTGGAAGCTCCCCAAGAAGAGGAAGCCATAGGATTTCTGGATCAGGTAAAAAATGCCAATCCTACCGATACCAGGAATGATATGGATTGGAACATGACAAAGGCTAAATTTCAAAACATAGTCCTGGATTTTGAACATGGAAGCTACGACAAATCCTTGAGTGCATTTTTAAGCTACGCAAAACTCCTTACCAGCAGCGATACCTCAGAAGAGGACGAGGATAAAGTAACTATGATGACGGTTCATTCCGCCAAGGGCAAAGAGTTTAACGTGGTAATAATGATAGGCATGGAGCAGGGAAATTTCCCCATTACAGGCCTGGGACAAACAGAGGAGGACATGGAAGAGGAACGCAGACTTTGCTATGTGGGCATGACAAGAGCCAAAAAACAGCTTTATATGACTTCAGTAAGACGCAGGATGGGTGATATCGAAAAAACTCCCTCCCAGTTTATATGGGAGATTCATCCCGAATTAATAAAAACTACAGAAGCTAAGCAGATAAGAAAAGCATGGGAAAAAGAACGTAACAAGAAAAAGCAAAAAATGATAAGTTCGTAATCTGTAATCGTTAAAAAATGAAAAATGTGTTTATAATAATTGTTTTTTCTATAGTCAATTATAGAATTTATCATCCAAGCATAAAATTTATGTCCGAGAAAACTTTGGCTCTCCCGGCTTGAGTATGGTAATAATTTGAAAATTTTCTCAGCTTGTCATTCCTGCTTAAAGCTTTTTCAAAAAGCTTTAAGCAGGAATGACAACTAAATTATATCCATCTTTATTATATCCATCTTTTAAAGATTACTCTTAACACACTTAACACTGAAGAAACAAATAAAAAATGTTTATAACATACTCCGATAAAATATACGCCGATATAGGATTCCATGTATTTCCCATAAAAAAATACAGGCTAATACACGACAGGCTTATTAAAGAAGGTATAGCAGAACCAGGGGAATTTATCGAACCACCTCTGGCAATTGAGGAGGACCTTCTACTGGTGCATACAAAGGAATATGTCCGGGACCTGATGGAGCTAAGATGGACGGAGCGGACATCCCGTTCCGAACTCCCGTTGGGAAGGAAAATCAGGGACAGCTACCTCATAGGAACAAGCGGAACGATAATGGCCTGTGCAGAAGCTTTAAAATCTCATATAGCAGTGAACTTGAGCGGAGGTTTTCATCATGCCTTTCCCGATCATGCCGAGGGATTTTGCTACACCAATGACACAGCCGTAGCTATACGCAAAACTCAGCAGGAAGGTCTGGCCAGAAAATTCTTTGTGGTTGACTGCGATCTCCATCAGGGTAACGGTACAGCTTACATATTCCGCGACGATCCTGATGTTTTTACCTTTTCCATACACCAGGAAAACAATTATCCCATCAAGCAAAAAAGCGATCTGGATATAGGCCTACCGGATCGGGTGGGAAACGAAATCTATATTTCCCACTTACAGACTCATATACCGGAAATACTGGATAAATTCAAACCAGAAATGGTAATATACCTGGCTGGTGCTGACCCTTATGAAAAAGATCAACTGGGCGGCCTTAGTTTAACTATAGAAGGTCTGAAAGAACGAGACGAATACATAATGAGTGAATCCCTGGAAAGAGGAATTCCAGTTACAATACTATTGGCAGGTGGATACGCTTATAACACCGATGACACTGTATCAATACACGTTAATACGTGTATTGCAGCTAAAAAGATGTGGTCAATGTTTAATGAATCATAAACTCATCTTAACCTAAATAACTAAGGAGGCCAAAACATGGTCAACGGTAAAAAATTCAAGTTTTTATGTGTATCAATTCTTGCATGTATAATCGCTCAATTTATAACCATTACAGGCGCAGATGCAGAAATGCGTCTTATAGTAAAACAGTCATACCTGGGACGTGTACCTCGCCAGATTTTCCCCGAAACCATGACTGTCAGTAAAGATTGTCGGCATATAGCCTTTGCCATGCCCATTGGTCAATCCATGGCCATAATTGTAGACGGCAAAGAGACTAAAAGATACAGCAATATAGGAATGGCGTCATTTGTTTTCAGTCCCGATGGCAAACATCTTGCCATACCCGCCACCAAAGGGCCAAGCTGGACAGTGGCTGTAAATGGTGAGGATAATGGTTTGTTTGATGGCGTTTCTCCTACTATCGCCTTCTCTCCCGACAGTCAGCATGTAGCCTTTGGTGCCAGGAAAGGTGATGTATGGAATCTGATTATTGATGGTGAAAAGCAGGAACCAGGTTATAAAGCCATCATGAAAGGTACACCAATATACAGCCCTGACGGTAAAAAGCTAGCCTATATAGCCCAGAAGGATAAAAACATATTGCTGGTGGTAAATGGTAAAGAGGGAAAACTCTATGACGAAATAAAGGAGGGTTCTCTTACCTTCAGTCCCGACAGTCAGCATGTTGCCTATATAGCCAGATCAGGCCGACAGTGGGTATTAGTTAAAGATGATCAGGAAATTGAGGTACAGGGTAAGATAACCGCAAATCCAGTTTTTAGTCCTGACAGCAATCATATTGCATACTCAATTAAAAAGATGGGAAAAAATATTCTGGTAGTAGATGGTGAAGAAAAAGACGCTTTAGGAGAAGTGGAATTCATTGCATTCAGTCCGGACAGTAAACGCCTGGCCTATATAGCCAAAAAGGGGTTAAAGCAGAGATATGTATTGGATGATACCCAGCTTGGTGAGTTTGATTATGTAAAGAACAACAGCATAGTTTTCAGCCCGGACAGCCAGCATACGGCCTTTATAGCTCGTATTAAAACCAAATGGTTTATAGTTGTTGATGGTAAAAAGGAAAAAGAATATGACCGGGTTGCATTAAACACTTTAACTTTTAGTCCCGATAATAGATATATAGCCTACGTTGCCCAGAGCAACTGGAAAAACTTTGTGGTTGTGGATAAAGCAGAAAGCGATTTATTTGACAGACACGTGGACAAAAGCTGTATTGTATTTGACAGCCCGACCCATTTGCATTGTCTCATGGAAAACAAAGGTCAATATGTAAAAGTTGATGTAACCATTGTTCCTTAAACGTAATCGTTAAAAAATGAAAAATGTGTTTAGAAAATACCTTTATAATGATGGTAAACTACAAAATTTGTCATTCCTGCGTTCGCAGGAATGACAACTAAATTATATCCATTTTTTTAACGATTATTTAAACACAAACAAAACTAACAAAACATGGCAAAAATAAAAATCGTTGTTGTTGTATTACTGTTAATAATCATAGCCGCCATAGCGGTTCCCAGATATATAAGCCTTTCCCGTATAACCCAAACTGAAGCTAATGTATTGGCCATAGCAAACGGGTTGGTCAGATACCGAAATGACACTGGTATGGAATGTAAAGATATAAACGACCTTTTGAAAAATCCCAACCTGGAAGGCTGGATGGGGCCTTACATAGATAAAAAGCAACTGGTTAACCCCTGGGGAGGAAAATATCAGGTTAAATTTGAAGCTCAGGAAGTCGGTATTCCAAAAGATGATCCAGCCCCCGATCCATATGAGTTTGACGGTGAAGAGGAAATAAGTTTTAATTTTTCAAAGGAAATGGGATTAGGATGTTCTACTTCATTACAGTGATCCTGGGCTTAGCTGTAGGAAGCTTTCTCAACGTCTGTATATACAGAATTCCCAGGGATATATCCATAATAAAACCCAGCAGATCTTTTTGTCCCAACTGCCAGCATAAGATCAGCGCGCTGGAAAATATACCTGTCCTCAGCTATATATTTCTCCGGGGCAAATGTCGCCATTGTAAAGCGCCAATATCCCCAAGGTATATGGTTGTGGAAATTATAACCGCTGCCCTTTTCATTGTCATGCTTCTTAGAAGCATGACAATGCACCAGGAAGTTAAGTTTATAATCCTTGAATTCATAACCACAGCCTTCTTTGTTTCATTGTTAATAGCCATAACATTTATAGATCTGGAGTTTTACATAATACCTGATAAAATAGTTCTGACAGGTCTTATTTTCGGTTTATTATCAGCTATAGCCGCATCGGTATTAACAAATAGCTATAAACCAATAGCTTTTAGAATCCTGGGAATGGTAACCGGCGCAGGTATAATATATGTTATAGCAGTTGCAGGCAGTGCTATCTTTCGCAAGCAGGCCATGGGCGGCGGCGATGTAAAACTCATGGGTATGGTTGGAATATACACAGGATTTTGGCCCCATATACCCCTGACAATAGTAATTGGCTCAGTCTTCGGCTCTGTAATCGGCGTAATACTAATATCAGCAAGCAAAAAGAAGATGGGCAGCCGAATTCCCTTTGGCCCATTCCTGGCTTTAGGAGCTTTAATATCCCTGTTATTCGGTAATCCACTTATAAAATGGTACACAGGCATTATGGGAATATAGAATTAACAGATCACTGATCACCAATCAAAGGTTTAACTATGATACGATTTTTAACTGCTGGAGAGTCTCACGGTAAGTGCCTTAACGTCATAATGGAAGGTATACCAGCAGGTATGCACTTATCATCAATGGACATTGACAAAGAACTAAAAAGACGACAAAAAGGTTACGGTCGCGGTGGAAGAATGAGAATAGAAAGAGATCGGGCTATTATAAATTCCGGTGTAAGGGCTGGTGTAACCCTTGGAAGCCCTGTATCCGTTACTATACAGAACAAAGACTGGGAAAATTGGCAGACTATAATGTCTCCCGAAGCGGTTGAAGCAATTGATATTGAAGCCCGTAGAGTCACCAGACCAAGACCGGGTCATGCCGATCTGGCCGGTGGAATAAAATATCATCATAAAGACTTAAGAAATATACTGGAAAGGGCCAGCGCGCGGGAAACTGCTGCCAGAGTTGCCGCTGGAAGTATAGCAAAAAAACTGTTGGATGAATTCGGCATATATATAGCCAGTTTCGTGGTTCATATCGGTAACGCAGAAATTCCGGGTAACGTTGATTTTCTGCCAAAAACCGATAAAGAACTGGTTTTTCCACCCCTTAAAAAACTCAGCAAAAAGACTTTTAAGGAATTTCAGAACAACCTTGAAGAATCCCCTGTCAGATGTCCAGACCCAAACACAGAAAAACTTATGATGCAGGCCATAGACTCAGCAAAGACAGAAGGTGATTCCCTTGGCGGCATCTTTCAGGTTATAGCTTTCAATGTTCCACCGGGATTAGGTTCTCATGTGCATTGGGATCGCCGATTGGATGCAAGATTAGCCTATGCAGTTATGAGTATTCCCGCTATTAAAGGTGTTGAAATAGGCTCAGGCTTTGCTTCTGCTCAGCTCAAAGGTTCGCAAATGCACGATGAAATATTCTATGAAACAAAGCTGGGGTTTTATCGAAAGAGCAACAACGCCGGAGGTACTGAAGGTGGTATAAGCAACGGCGAAAACATAATAGTAAAAGCAGCAATGAAACCAATTCCATCTTTGACTAAACCCCTTAGATCTGTGGATATAGAATCTAAAGAACCCTTTGAAGCCGCTAAGGAAAGAGCCGACGTGTGCGCTGTTCCCGCTGCTGGAGTAGTGGGAGAAGCTGTTGTCGCTGTTGAGATAGCTAACGCTATGCTTGAGAAATTCGGTGGTGACAGCCTTTCAGAGCTGCGGTTGGCATACGATGTTTATACGGAATTGATAAAAAATCTGGAAAACGAAAAGTTATGACTAACAATAAATCTAAAAAAAATATTATCCTCGTAGGTTTTATGGGAACCGGAAAGACCGCTGTTGGGACGTATCTTGCTGATATGCTCGGTATGACTTTTGTTGATACTGATGATGTAATTGAGCAGGACAGCGGTATGATAATCAACGATATATTCTCTGACATGGGGGAAAAATATTTCCGCGATCTGGAATCAGCTGCTATTGAGAAAGTCAGTAAACTTTCCAAAATGGTTGTAGCCACTGGTGGTGGTGCAGTTATTAGATATAAAAATATTGAAATAATGAAAAGCTCAGGTATAATATTCCGCCTGAATGCTACGCCGGAGGTAATTTTCCAGAGAACCTCTCAATTCAATCATCGTCCATTATTGCAGGTTGATGATCCTATATCCC
This sequence comes from Candidatus Poribacteria bacterium, assembly GCA_014730235.1. Taxonomy (GTDB): domain Bacteria; phylum Poribacteria; class DTPJ01; order DTPJ01; family WJIO01; genus WJIO01. The sequence goes on along the minus strand of WJIO01000329.1, from coordinate 3,458 downwards.
AAATTCGGGACCTACTGGAAAAACGGGAAGAATTCTATTCCAAAGCCGATCATACTATTGATACGTCACTACTTACAGTTGAACAGGTTGCTGATAAAATAGCGGGAATATATGGTTTGAATTTTTCAAGTTAGCTGGTTCTGTTTTATTGGTGTTACTCAAATTATATTTTAGAAGGTGGAAAAATTGCATCAGATACATGTGGAATTAGGCAAAAACAGCTACCCGATTTACATTGATGATAGTAATCTGAGTAAATTTGGCAGTGTGTTGAAAAGACATTTATCCTTAAAGAAAATAACCCTTGTTACCAACGAGACCATAAACGGTTTTTACGGTAATATTATATGTGATAGCATTTTATCCTCTGGCATCCAGGTTGAAGTAGTGATAATACCTGATGGAGAAGAATATAAGTCCCTGGAATGGGCAGGAAAGCTATTTGATTCATTTGTGGATTTTGGAATGACTCGCCATTCCGGTGTGGTTGCTTTAGGCGGTGGAGTTATAGGAGATCTAGCAGGATTTGCCGCAGCTACTTTTATGCGGGGAATATCGTTTGTGCAGATTCCCACTTCCCTTATAGCTCAAGTAGACAGCAGTGTGGGTGGTAAAACAGCAGTTAATCATCCCAGGGGAAAAAATCTGATTGGAGCTTTCCACCAACCAAAATTCGTGTTTATTGATGTTAGCGTCCTCAAATCTTTACCTGAAAGGGAACTAAAATCCGGCTTTGCAGAGGTTATAAAACATGCTGTAATTATGGACAAAGAACTATTTGAATACATGGATGATAATGTTGACAAAATTATGGATATTGATATACAAAGCATGGAACAGATTGTTTCCCGTTCTTGTAAAGATAAAGCAACTATAGTAGAACAAGATGAGAAAGAACAAAATATAAGAGCAATACTTAATTATGGCCACACTATCGGTCACAGTGTTGAATCTGTAAGCGGCTACAGCTATTTTCGACACGGCGAGGCTGTATCCATCGGAATGGCAGTGGCGGCAAGAATAGCGGTGAATATGGGAATTCTCGATGATGAACAGGAAAAACGACAAAATCTTATACTTTCAAATTATGGTTTGCCTGTTAAATTTCCGGATCTGGAAACAGACGAGATAATAAAAACTCTCTATCTGGATAAGAAAATCAAAGAGAATAAAAAGCTTAGATTTGTATTAGCAAAAAAAATCGGCAAGGCAATTATTGTTGAAGATGTGATGGAAGAACAGGTTCATAAGGCAATAGAAGAATGCCGCTAAGCAAGTTTAATAAATGAGATTCTTCGCTTCAAGCTTTTTGAAAAAGCTTGAGCAAAAAGGAATAAGAGTTTCGTAGGACTGACAGCTTTGTATATATGTTATTCACGCGAAAACAGGAATGACAAGCTGAGAGAATTTTCAAATTATTACTGCACTGAACCCGAAAGAACCAATTTCTTTAAGATAAGGAGATCTGTTTTAATGAGTTATAAAATTATAGTGGTTCACGGGCCTAATCTTAACCTTCTGGGAAAACGTGAGACCGATGTCTATGGCCAAAATACACTGGAAGATATAAATCAACAGCTCCAGGAACTTGCGGACTCAATGAATATAGAAGTAAAAATAATGCAGTCAAATTCTGAAGGTGAAATAGTCTCTTTTATAGGTGAAAACATGGGATGGGCTGACGGAATAGTTATAAATCCAGCAGCTTACACCCATACCAGTGTGGCTATAAGGGATGCTATATCAGCTCTCGACATACCTACGGCTGAGGTGCATCTTTCCAACGTTTTCAAGAGAGAGGGATTCCGACATTTTTCATATATAACCCCTGTATCTACAGGGGTTATATGCGGTTTTGGTGCAGATGGCTATTTGCTTGCGCTGGAAGCTGTAGTCAGACAAATTAAGTTAAGAAAAGAATAAACGGAAACATAGAATTCCGTTGTATAAATAAGGAGAAGGAAAATAATGATAACAGCGAATGATTTCAGAACTGGTCAGGTTATTTTAGTAGATGATCAGCTATATTCAGTTGTAAGTTTTTCACATGTTAAACCCGGAAAAGGTGGGGCATATGTAAGAACCAAGATCAAGAGATTGTCAGATGGAAATGTGCTGGAACGCACCTTCAGGTCAGAAGAGAAAATCGAGGATGTAAGACTGGAAAGTAAAACCATGCAGTATCTTTATAAAGATGGTGACCTTATATACCTCATGGATACTGAGACTTATGAACAACAACCAATGTCCGTTGATACACTGGATGAAGCTCTGGATTTTCTTGTTGAAGGAGGTAATATAGAGATTGAATTCTACGAAGATAAACCGGTAGGATTTGAACTTCCGCCATCGGTAGAACTGGAGATAGTGAAAACCGATCCGGGAGTCAGGGGAGATACTGCAACAGGAGGCTCAAAACCAGCGACATTGTCCACCGGATACGTTGTTCAGGTTCCGCTTTTTATACAACAAGGAGAAACTATAAAAATAGATACCCGGACAGGTGAATATTTAGAACGGGCATAATTATTTGTAATCCTTAAATCATATTTATCAGGGGGGTATACCAATGCCAGCTAATGATATTTCCAGTCTTGATATTCTGAAAGAGGTAATAAAAATAATGAAAGACGAAGATCTGGAGGAAGTTTGCATAGAAGAAAATGAGATTAAAGTCCAGGTTCGTCGCCCAACATCCCCGGTAAATATTGCCAATCAGGGGGCGGCAATTTTACAGGAAAAGAAGGGAGAGGAATCCCCGGTTGAAGAAAAGCTGCCATCAGATACAATAATTATAACATCCCCCATGGTAGGCATTTTCTACAGGTCATCATCACCGGGAGCAGAACCTTTTATTCATCCGGGTGATGAAGTTAAGATCGGTCAAGTAATATGTATAATTGAAGCTATGAAACTAATGAATGAGATTCCATCAGAGCATAACGGTGAAATTGTGGAAGTTTTGATAGACGATGGTCAGGCTGTGGAATTTGATCAACCTCTATTTCGTATCAGACCTAAATGAAGAGGATCTTCTGGATTCCTGCTTTCGCAGGAATGACAAACTGAGAGGATTTTCAATTATAACCACACTAAACCCTGAAGAGCCAAAATAATAAAAAGCGAGTGATTCAATATGCCTTTTAAGAAGATACTGGTAGCAAATCGAGGTGAGATAGCAGTTCGCATAATGCGCACCTGTCGAGAGATGGGTATTAAGACAGTAGCTGTATATTCCAAAGCGGATAAAGATTGTATGCATGTGGAATATGCGGATGAAGCTAAATGTATTGGACCCGGATCTAAATCCGAAAGCTATCTTAACCTGTTAAGTATAATAAGTGCGGCTGATATAACAGATGCAGATGCCATACATCCAGGAGCAGGTTTCCTTGCAGAATTACCCCATTTTGCAGAAGCATGTCGCGACCATAAGATAACTTTTATCGGCCCTTCGG
>WJIO01000328.1 GCA_014730235.1 Candidatus Poribacteria bacterium | reverse complement strand
TATCGCCATAGTTGATGCAGAAAATCTGGAGGGGTTCAAAAGTATTAAAGGCAAGAGCCTTATAGCTCTGGCAGTCTTTGCCGGAAAAACTCGATTGATTGATAATGTGATTGTTGATGTTTAACCGCAATAAGGAATAAACTATGCTGAATAATCTAACAGGAATCTTAAAAGATGAACTGGACACACCGGTTTTGCTGATAGATATGGATATTATGGAAAGTAATATCGCAAAGATGGCCCGGTATTTTCGCACGGTAAATGCCGATCTTCGACCCCACACCAAGACACATAAGACCCCTATCCTGGCTCATAAGCAGATAGAAGCCGGTGCTGTAGGTATCACATGCGCCAAACTTGGTGAAGCTGAGGTTATGGCTGCGGCTGGTATCAAAAATATACTCATAGCAAACCAGATAGTCACAGGACAGAAAATATCTCGATTGGTAAATTTAGCTCGTTATGCCCATATAATGGTAGCTGTTGATCACGAGGAAAACATAGAGAATCTCTCCCGAGCAGCTCAACAAAAAGGGGTAAAATTACAGGTACTTGTGGAAGTTAATACAGGTATGAATAGATGTGGTGTTTCCGCCGGTGAATCAGCATTGAAACTGGCTCAAAAGTTGGATAAAGCCAAAAATCTGGATTTTACTGGTTTGCAGGGATATGAAGGTCATGCTGTAGCTATCCCCGACTTTGACGAAAGAAAATCGGCAGCGGAAAAGGCCCTAAGCCTATTGGCAGAAACAAAAGAAATACTGGAAAAGAATGGTTTGCAGGTTAATACTGTCAGTGGTGGAGGTACAGGTACATATAATATCAGCGGTCAGCATCCTGTGATGACGGAAATTCAGGCCGGTTCTTATATCTTTATGGATTCTTATTACAGAAAGGTTCTGAAAGATTTCGATTGCGCTCTAACTATATTAACAACAGTCATCAGCAGACCCAACCGGGATATGGTTATATTAGATGCGGGTATGAAAACGGTTACTAAAGAATTTGGTCTACCAGAAGTAAAGGATATTAAAGGAGCTGAATTAACAGGCTTATCCGAAGAGCATGGTAAACTTGACTTAAGTAAATCCAATCTGGAACTGAAACCGGGAGATAAGATCGAAATTATACCAAGCCATGGCTGCACTACCATAAATCTACATGACGATTATTATGCAATTCGGGATGGAAAACTCGAAGCTGTATGGAATATCGCAGCCCGGGGGAAAATACGTTAATTGCTAGGCCAGGTTTTTTGCCGCTTTTAGGGAACGCAGCATTAAACCTATTCCACCCACCAGCAAAACCAGCATAATCATTAATTCAAACAAGCTGGTATTCTGGAAGTGAAACCTTATACTGCTGATTATGCCTAAAAAAATTATAATTGCGCCGCCTCCGGTTAATAACCAACCGATTATTGACTTGGAGTTAAAGAATAAAACCCCTATACCGATTATTAAAGGCAGCAGTATAAGCCCCTGAGAGTTAAAATATCCCCACCCTCTGCCAAAGTGACGCCCCAAGCCAAAGTGCGAACCAACCCTGACATGTCTCATAAACAAAAAACCACCGCCTATAGTCATACCAAGACCCAGCAGAAAAGAGCGTATTCCACCGGCAGTGCCACCTGCGCCCTGTATCTTTGACATAATATAATATACCTCGCTCCTGGAAAAATAATGGGGTTTGAAATTTTTTTCAAACCCCATTACGTTTTGTTAATTTGCTAATCGCCTGTTCAATTAACTAAACTTCATCCATGTTAGTAGCATAAATCTGGCAATATCGGTCATAATTGTTACTAATAATTTTTAAGACGCTCAATTCTTAACCGGTATAGCCGCATACACCCATCCGGGGAGAATTTACCACAGGAAGCATCATTTCTTCACCACATTCATGATCTTCTGCGCATGATTCACATAAAAAACCTTCGCCTTCCCATACACATTCGGTACATATCTGAGTTGCCGGTTTTCCACATTCATCGCATAATAGTTCCGGTATATCATTTCTGGCCAGGATAACTATATCTTTGAGTTTTTTACCCTGTCTTTCTGAAATACATTCCAGTTCCAATTCCGTTGTTGACCCAAAATCATACTCATGTCTGAACTTTGTTCCCGGTTTAATAACTTCCTCAAGAGGAACATCCATACCTTTTTCGCCCAAATCCAGGAAATCATCATGGGACATATAATCAGTATTACCTATCCTGAAAGCACTCATATGACCGCAGCACTCAAGCCATAAATCCCGTAAGAAAACATCAACTTCAGCCAATTCTGATTTAGCATTAACCTCAAAATATATCCAGAAAGGGCCGTCACCAGCTTTTAAAAGGAAAATTCTGCTTTTACCTTTATCATTTGCTTTTTCTTTTTCAAGGCATGCTGTTAGGTGTCTGGTCATACCCTGACCAGTATAGGTTTTTTCGCATAACTTACAAACACCTTTTGATTTCATTGTTAATACCTCCTTTAGACACATATAAATTTACCATTTCATTCAGCAAGACTACAAACTCTATCAACAAGTTCAGAGATAGCCTCAACTTTTTCGATTTCCCCTACCTGGGATATTTCGTCGGATATGCCTAAATCAGCTTAGGTGCAAATATATCAATCACCCGTTTGGTAAAGTCCAGCATTTCATCCATAGGGAAGTTAGGTAGAAAATCAATAGCCCTTATCAGATCAAGCACCACCATATTATCCTTGACAGCATCCTTGATCTGTTCCAGGGTCATATCGCCCATAGGTTCGGGTGTCAGCGCTTCCACACCGTCCAGACGGGTTTCCTGCAAATACGGAAGCATCAGAACCGAGTTGCCGTCCCAATGGGTGTGTACAAACCGATCATGTTCGTGCAAACGATCGCTTATATGCTGCCATCGGGGTATGAGGTAGCGTTTCAGTATAGGCGGAGGGGTGAACTCATTGGTAGCATGATCCCCAAGATTGAAGATACGGCATGGCAGTTCCATAGCAGCGTCAATCATCCTGTCGTCCCGGCGATAGCAGGCTTCCATGTATTCATCTACAGCCTTTGGATGGTCGTAAAACAAGTAGTAAGTATGCAGCAAACCGCAGTGGTTCTTGATTAGTTCAGTAAATCCTGAACTGGTAAGGAACATGGTTGGTTCTGCCCGATGACCTACTGCATCGGCAGCTTTTTGGAATACCTCCTGATTTGCTTTAAATTGCTGACGGTCTACCAGATCGGTAATAACTTTGAGGCCTTGAGGAGTCTTTACAGGGAAGTCAACTATTCGGCGGTTTTTCAGCTTGCCTTCTTCCCATATATCCTGATGAACTGTCTCAATTTCTCCACTTGGGGTGCGAACTTTTGTTATATGGTATTTACCCCGCTGTTCGGAACTGCGTTCCACGTCGGCAGGTTCTTCATACCTCTGGATTCCAGCCGAAGCAGCATACCTAATCGACGCGCCCAGGGCGTCGTAAATGCCGAAATAATCTTTATCTTTATAACGATCTGGGAGCGTTCCATTTGCTCGGTGATGATGTATCCATGTCTCCAGCCTTGGCTGCCAGAGAACCTTGTCGGCAGTACCTTCGAATATTGCCAGATTTAGCTCTTTTCTTGTCAATTGTATGATCCTTTCTTGTATTCTATATCCGATGTATATTATTCCATACATTGATCATACAACAAGATTGTTATGGATACAACATAAAATATATTGGTTTTTCCGGATTTAGTGCGGAAATGTAAAAAACATTGTCTAATTAAGAAAAAACATCCTTTGTTTGTCATTCCTGCGAAAGCAGGAATGACATCCTGAGAGACTTTTCAAACTATCACCACACTCAAACCGGAAGAACCAAAAGTTTAACTGACTATCCGGTTAATCTGGTAGTATTTTTCTCCTTGCTTCTGTCCCTAAGGAGTTTTATTTCTTATTTAAAATGATTTTAAAACCACCTTCAGGCTGTTCCTGCACCTCAACATCCCATCCGGCTTTTTGAGCCAGTCGGGATACGTTATCGCATGAGGTTTGGGTGTCTACCAAAATCTCAACTGTTCCTGAATCCATCTTCCCGATAGTCTGCTTTGTCTGAAGAGCCGGTTGGGGGCATGATAGACCCCGCACGTCCACATTTACAATATTACTCATTTTATCCTCCTATTTCTTTGCTGTTTCTCTCATGGTCAATCCAATAATGATGCAAATAGCAAGACCTACAATAACCATAATTGGGCCAAAGGCTGCAGGGCCATTTGGTGAACTGGCGGCGTTGAAGTTATGGGAAAATCCTGCACCCACAATCATGCCCAACACAAACACAGCCGCATCTCCGTCACCTTCGCCGGATAAAAACAACTGCCGGCCAGGGCATCCTCCGGCCAGGGTAAAGGCCAGCCCAGCCAGAACCATACCCATGAAATTCCAGACAAAATTGGTATGGGCTACCGGTTGATTCTGAAAACCTGCTTTGAACTGCCCCAATACAAGATTTGTAGCCACTGCCGCTATGATCAATGCAATAACGCCGTTAAGCAGATGGGCATCTCGCAGGAGTATAACATCGCGTACCGCGCCAACGGTGCAGAAACGGCTTCGCTGGGCCAGAAATCCAATAAATAGTCCAACACATAGAGAAATTAGCAAATGAGCGTGCATACTCCCGGGACCGCTTTTAGAGAAGAAGATAGGGCCTGTGGAATTGCCGCTGAAATCAACCCTGAAAACAAGCAGCAAAAACAGAATAACCATAAAAATCGGAAGCGCCCATCCCACAGCTTTTGGTGCAGTTCTGTTGCGGGAAAGGCTGAATCCCATTTTCAGGAAAACGATACCCAGACCAATACCTGCTAACAATCCCAGTATACCAGGAATAGCGTTCCAGTCACCGCCGCTTAAGCGCAGGTATGCGCGCCAGGGGCATCCCAGAAATACCAGCGCGCCGATGACTGAAAATACACCAAGAAAAAATCTTACCACAGGAGCAGAACCGGTTCGGGGTTTAAATTCCCTGAATATAAGTGCAGCTACCAGAGAACCAACCACAAAGCCGATGATCTCTGGTCTTATATACTGCACAACGCCAGCCCTGTGAAGACCCAAAGCACCGGCAATATCCCGGTTAAAACATACAACGCATATACCCATGTTGCCAGGGTTGCCTAGTTTAACCAGAATGGGCGCAAGGATTCCTACCATCGCGCCGGTAATTATAGGTCCCCATCGGGATGTAAAAAATCTTGCTATAGAAGACATATTTTCTCTCCTCATTTATTTTTAGATTGCCTTGATAACTCTTTTACAGCATCAACGGCAGCGTTAACTTCCTGTTGGGTTGTGAAAGTTCCTAAGCCAAAACGAACTGTGCCATCGGGAAAAGTTCCTATGGTTTTATGGGCGATGGGTGCGCAGTGAAGTCCTACACGGCACATAATGTCATAATCTTCATCCAGAATAAGTCCAACTTTCGAAGGTGAAATATTCTCAGTGTTAAAGGATATAACCCCAACCCGAAGGTTCGCATCGGGATGTCCATAGACATCAACACCAGGTATTTCCCTGAGTCCATCAATCATTCTCTGAGTTAGCTTTACCTCCCTGACTCTTATGTTTTCAACACCATCATTCATAATATATCTAACCCCGGCCCCAAGTCCGGCTATACCAACAAGGTTCAGAGTTCCGCTTTCGTAGACATCCGGCATGAGTTCCGGCTGGTATTCCTCTTCTGAGCGGCTTCCGGTTCCTCCCTGTTTTAAAGGCTTAATCTTAATGTCTTCCCGAATACATAGTCCGCCAATTCCTGGTGGACCGCACAGAGATTTATGGCCGGTGAAAGCCAGAAGATCGATCTTCATGTCATTCATATCTATTGGTAAAGCTCCGGCAGTCTGGGCTGTATCCAACAGAAAAAGCACACCATGTTTCCGGGTAATGTTCCCGATCTCCCGGATTGGGGCAAGACTGCCTATTACATTTGAACCGTGGTTAATTGCAACCATCTTTGTATTTTCTTTTATAAAGTTTTCTATATCATGAGCATCCAGAAAACCATCTTGAGAACATTTAACCACAGTAAGTTCAACACCACAGCTTTCTAAAAATCTGAGAGGTCGCATAACCGAGTTATGCTCCATGCTGCTGGTAATAACATGATCACCGGGCTTTAATATACCATGTAGGGCCAGATTCAGGCTTTCAGTGGCATTCATGGTAAATATTATTTGTAAGGGATTTGATATGTTAAATAAATGGGCTATTGATTCACGGGTTTCATAAACAACCCGACTAGCCTGAATAGCCAGGTGATGCCCGGAACGCCCGGAATTGGCGCATACATCATTCATGAAATCATTCATTGCCTGTAAAACTTCCGGGGGTTTAGGACGGGAAGTGGCAGCATTGTCCAGATAGATCATACCTTCGCATCCTTTCAATTAGATTTATTGAGATTATAAGGGATAATTTAAGAATGGAATTTATCTATCCAGACGGAGAGTAGAGAAAATAAAAGGTGAATTTCCACAGACCGCCGAATAGATTAATCCAGGTAATATAAAGGTGCAACCCGACACCACAAGTTATTCTTCATTGGCTGTGTGTAAATATGCCTGAATACGACAGCATGTAAAATCTCACCTCTCTTAATTGTTTTTGGTATAATTTAAGAGTAAATTCTCTCTAAATTTATTATATCATAAAGAATTTCCATGTGTAAATATAAATTACACACTACAGGATTATCCTGGAAATAAGAGAGCATTTTTCTCCTCTCAAGAAGCTGTTGACAAAAGGTTTTAAGAATGGTATACTTAACGTATGATAAGATAAAATAAAATGCACTCAAAATATGGAAAGACTGATTGGAGAAGGACTTTTACTAATATTGAAAGTGCGGCTTTAGTTTGTTAGGTGCATGAAGCTGAATACAAAGGTTTACAATGTCTGCGGCATATTTCTTATAGATTTTAAAATGGAGTTATAAATATGAAAAATGAAGATTATATATGTTATTGTGGATTCTACTGCAAGTTATGCCAGTATACTTATAAATTGGCGGACCTTCTCAAGCGGGATCTGGAACATCGTCATGGGGATCGTTATGCCAAAGAGGAGCCGGAGTTCTGGAAAACTTTATCATCTCTGGCTGTAGAACCTAAAGGTAGTTGTAGAGCTGGCGGTTGTAATGATTGGTTCCCATGTGCCATCAGAAAATGTGCTAAGGAAAGGGGAGTATTTGTGTGTCCCGAATGTGATTTGTATCCATGCCACAGGATTAAAACCCTTGCTGGAGGAAGTGCATATAATTTAATTTTTGACGGTCATAGAATGATGGAGATTGGATTAGACGCATGGATTACGGAGCAGGAAGAGCGAATTAAGGACGGATTTCATTATCATATGCTGCAGTGTGAGCAGTGTGTAGTTCCTACAGTGGACAGTGAAAATGACAGAGATTAGTTTATTAACCATCATGGGTTGAAGGAGGCAATTTAATTGGCAGATACAAACTGGCTTGACGCATTCAAAAAACATTATGATGGATTGGTTGATGAGGATATTAAAAATAAGGTTCTTGAGGGGTGGGAAAAAGTAGGGGAATTTTCAAATGATGAACTCAGCCACTGGTTAAAGGAAGTTATGCAGCGGCTGGATGAGTTGGTCGATGAAAAAACGAGAATACAACTGATGGAACGTTGTGGACATGAGTGCGCTGATATGCATAATGTGATTAAGTCAGCAATTGAGAAACGCAGACAATTCGCATCTCTGGATGAATACATCAGAGCGGAACAGCAGGAATCAAAGACGGGATATAGAATTGAGAGGGATGGACAGATTCTTTATGTATATTATACGCCTGATGATATGGGACTAAGGTGTTTCTGCAGTCTCTGGCATGGTCTGCAAGATGATGAAAATGTTTCCGTGACATGGTGTAACTGCTCAAGGTCACATGTAGAAAAGATATGGTCTGGAATACTGGATAAGCCAGTAAAAGTAGAGCTATTGGGATCACGGATTAAAGGTGATCATGAGTGTAAATTTGCAATCAATTTATAATACATTATATTCACGAAAATAATAATCAAGGAAATTTGGAAATGAATCGAAGAACGTTTTTAAAAACTGCTGCTGGTTTTGCGGCATCTGCTTCGTTTACATTGCCGGTTTTGGGAAAAACAAATACAGAAAATGCTTCAGAGGGGAGTGCAATGGCTGAAATAAAAAAAGACTTTATCATCAAAGACGTGCCAAGAATTGAAAATACTGCATGTCCGGATATTTTCACTGATGCGCTGAAAATTGCTTTATCATACAAAAATGAGGAGTTAAATAAACGATTCCCGGAAGGAATATACGACAGCATCTCCGGATTTTCCGGACGTGGTTGGTTAATAGGGTTTGATGATGCGTGTTTTTACTGGGAGAAATATGACAAAGGTCTTCACGAAAGTTTCCCGGTTTCAGGACTGGAATCCATTTACAAACATCCTGATACAATGCTTGATGCTGTAGAGTTTGCAGGATATAAGCATGAATTTCTGTGGAATGAGGATTGCCAATATAAAATTGATAAAGGAAAAGCTAAGAGTTTTATAAATATGGCAGAAAAGTCTAATAATGAGAATATCAGGCAGTATGTCACCAATAGCCTTGTTGAGCATCAGCGACCGGTAGTAGTCCTGCTTCATCTGTCCAGTAATTCAATTGTGGACTTTGCTCTCCTGACCGGATATGAATCGCAAGGTCAGGCTATCCTGGGTAGATCACCCCACCAGAATCCTGATATGGACAATTCAGGTGAATATGGTTACTTCCGCATGGATAAATGGGAGCGTGAGGTGCTGGCGGTTATGGGTGTCGGGAAAGAAAAAGAAATGGATCGGGATAAGCACCCCTGCTTTATTGCGATTCAAAATGCCCTGAGACGTTCAAGGGGCTATACTGAAGGCACAAGGTATTATGGATTTTCGGCATATGATGCATGGGAACGTGCGATCCTCGATGATGATAACATTGTCAATGTGGATAATGAAATCGTTTCCCGAAGATTTGTCTATCATATCCTTCTAACAGGATATACCGCATCCCAGAAGGCTTTTACAAAACTTCCAAAATGTAAAGCCCCATCTCATGGAGTAATAAGCGGCTATGTGGAACGGGCCCAGGCCGGGCCTGGTATTATACACGGTTTAATGTGGGATATATGGCGCGTAATCGGTTTGCGGAAAGGTTTTCTGAGTGGCCTGGAAGTTCGTCAGGATGTTCCAGAACCATATCTCTATTGGGACGATGATGAAGATATTATTACGTTCAAAGACCGGGCTGTAAGGGAAAGAATTGCCAAAATTATCCGAAGGGCAAAACAGGTTGACGAACAGGCGATAAAAGATTTACAGACGGCAAAGGAAGAATGGATGATGTGTCGCGGTCGGGGAAATGATTATCCCTGCTATTGTAAGGATAAACCATGTTCCCGTGTCTAGCCGAAGAAGTATGAAAGGAAAAAATAATGAAACCAGAATTTAAAAATCGTAAAGCCATAAATGTATTGGGATTGATGGAGTATTTTACACCGGATAATGAAGATTACGAAGGTATATGGAAGCGTTTTATGGCATATCATGGAAAGATCAATAATTTCAGCACAGATAAGGCGTATTATGGAGTTTATTTTTATACTGACGGAGAAAAAGGTTTGGATTATATAGCCGGGATGTCTGTAGAAGGTGTTGATGAAGTTCCCGAAGGACTGACTCTTCGTGAAGTTCCTGCTGCATACTGTGCTGTCTTTGAATGTACAGTAAAAACTATCGGTCAGACATATGATAACGTATTTAAAAACTGGCTTCCTGCATCTAAATATGAACAAGAAAATTCACGACAGACCTTTGAACGTTATCCGCCTGATACCAAAACAGGGGATGATGTCGTGCTTATATATGTACCTGTTCGGAAAAAAAATGAGGTGCAATAATATTCACAAAATAATACTTAACATCAGGGAGATTTTAGTTTTATGCCCAAGCTTCCCAGGAAAGAATATGGTAAAATCAGGCCAATATTTGCTGGTATTGATAATAATATTGCCCATGTATATGCCGCAATTGAAGGTAACAGCATAGGAAAAATATTTGTGGATAATGTTGATAAACCAGAATCTGCGCTTATCGATCTGGGATGGTGCTTTCTGGGGGGAAGAGAAGATAATTCCAGCTTTAACCATGAATTGAAAGAGCTATTTGTTAATAAAATTATGCCAAATTTAGACGATGGAAATTTTATGATATATTCTTTTTCGGATGAATGGAAAAATGTTATTGATAAAATGCTCAATGAATATAAAATCATTAGGATAATAAGAACAGTGCTTGATCTGGATCCTGAGTTGTTTAGAGAAAGGCACAGTGGATGGCAGGAAAGAATTCCAAAGGGTTATAGAATACAAAGGGTTGATAACAAACTCGCGGAAGAACTTCCGGGTGTGGATAGTTCCTGGGGAGGTATATATAATTTCCTTGTCAAAGGTTTTGGGTTTTGCGTGATGGAGGATAATGAAGTCATTAGCAGTTGCAGCACAGTGCATGTGGGTGGTGGGAGAGCAGAAACAGCTATTAAGACCAAAGAAGGATACAGAAGGCAGGGATTTGGAACGCTGGCGGCATGTGCATATATTCAGCATTGTCTTGAAAATGAAATACTACCGGAATGGGGTTGCTTTTATAACAAAATATCCGGGAATATTGCCGAAAAACTTGGTTTTACCAATAGACGAGATGTTCCTGTCAATTATGTAAAAGTAGAAAAATAGCAATTTAAAAAGGAATAAGTGATAATGAAGCCTGAAATAAAGACGGAAGATATAAAACTTGTAGGTTTACAGGCTGTGGTCAATTTCAGCTCAGGTGATGTTGGAGTTATACTATCTGGATTAACACAAAAACTTTTTCAAAAAATTAACGATATACCAAATAAAAGCGATTCCAAAAGGTTTTTTGGCTACTGGCAGTTTGTTGATAATAACACAAGGGTATACTTCGCCGGTGTAGAAGTTGATAGCTTTGACGGTTTTAAGTGGGATTACGAATATGGTCTGGGTAGCTGGTCGCTGGGTGATTTAGCTTTTGCCGTTTTTCAAAGGCAGGGGCTTGAAAGCACCGCTCCGCTATATAGCCAGATAC
>WJIO01000327.1 GCA_014730235.1 Candidatus Poribacteria bacterium | reverse complement strand
GAGTAATACCATCTTCCATAATTATTAAATAATAATTATGGAAGATGGTATAAGAGCCATAAAAATTGCGACTCTTGACTATAATTTTTAGAATTGCAATAGGTCATAATACATATCGAGATTATAGAGTTGAGAGTTGAAAACCCATATTATCAACTTTCAGTTCTTAAGACTCGATATGTATTATGATATTTATATTCATAAAGATATAAAACATAGGAGATTTATGATATGGCAGAATATTATGTGAATAAATCCGGAAATGATATAAACAGCGGTATAAACCATGACGAAGCTTTTGCAACCATACAACATGCAGTGGATATTGCTGCCAGTGGTGATGATATATATGTAGGATCAGGTGTTTACGAGGAGAACATTTCTGTTGGAGCAAATTTCAATAAAACTCTTCATATCAGGGCTGATGGATATGTTGTAATGGATGGTGCAAATATAGGTGGTAATGCTTTTACTGCGGAACATTATTCCAAATTCAGTTTATATTTATACGATTTTATAATTAGAAATTACACCTATAGTTTTAATTTTGGACACAAAGGTAAGCCAATGCTGAGAAGATGCCATCTAATCAACTCTGATTTCTTTATAACAGGATATGATGTAGGTATATATACTATATCAGAAAACACTCTCTGGCAGAACAGCCAACTATATTTTAGAGAATATCTACAATCAAACTTTTACATTAAAGATTCCACTTTTGTTGAACACCCAACACCAATTTACACTGATGGTATCAGACCATTAGATCCAAATGGAGAACTTTATATAACAGGTTGTCATATAGAAGGTGATCTAAAATTAGATGGATATTTATATAATTATTATTTGGTATTAGGTTCACTAGATTACAATAATATAAGAGGCGGAATAAGTTATGGTTCTGATGATTTTGAAGATCTAGCAGCTTTTCAGTCTGTATATCCAGATCTTGTTACACACTCAATAGACGAAGAACCAGACTTTAATGACAATTATACTTTGAGATGGTCTTCTCCAAATATAGGCAGGGGTGAAGGTGGAGATAACATAGGAGCAAGAGAGGCAGCGACTTATTATAAGAGTACAGACGATCTATTTCATGGAGCTGATCTGGTTAATGTCTACAGAGATGAAAATGGAGATTTTAAGCTTGATCCAGTAAGTACCCAAGGAACAATAACTTCAGCCGTATTGGATTTTGGAAATGATATAACAATAAATAAAGTAAGATGGGATTCTGTAGAAACTTATCCAGCAAACGTGATTGACAGCGATACTGATGATAGCAAACCCAATAAACGTAGTTTTGAATATAGGTTTAAGACAAATGCAGAAGGTCCTTTTGAACAGGGTGATCCAACACCGGATTGGTTTTTAGCAGAACGAGATGGCAACCTAAACCTAACTTGCCGGTATTTCCAAATAAGACTTACATTAAGGAATGATGGAACGGAGCAATAAACATGGCAGATGTGATTTGTAAAGGTTTTAGTATAGAACACCAGATAACAAGTATATGGCCCAGAATCAGCGTAATAAAACTTTTAGGATTAAGTATTGAGCCAGTTATATCAGTTAATTTTATTAAAGTTTATGACAAGAACGGAAATCCTATATCTGGTGCAAAGGTAAAGATTATAGACAATCAAGGTAAAACAATAGTAAATACCACTACTGAACTTTCAGGTGAAGCCTATGGAAATTTTGATGAAAATATTGCAACCCCTTTTATCCTAACGGTTTACAAACCAGGATATGAATTCTATAAAATGCGTTCTTCAGTAGCTGATAAAGGAAAATTGCAAATAAGCTTGCGAAGGTCTGCCTTTTCAGGAAGAGATGCTATGGGAGATTCATGGATATAAAAAGTTAGTGTTTCCCATTTGTTATATTGAAGAAAAGCTTTTGGTAACGCTCGCAAGTAAGTTCACGATTATAACATTGGACAACAGCTTCTCTTCCTCTTCTGCCAATTTCATCCAGTTGATGAGGATCTTTTGAGAGCTTCTTTATGGTGTTTGCCAATAACTCAGGATTATCGGGATCCAAAATAAATCCGCAATTAAACTCCCTTACGATTTCTGCGACTTCGCTGTCTTCATCAACTAACCCCAAAAATGGTCTTCCTGCAGCCATAATTCCGTAGACTTTACTGGGCACAATAAATCCCTGAAGCCTTCTTTCCAGAGGAACAAGATGTAAATCACCTGCTGAGAAAGAATATTGAAGCATTTCTTTGGGCATATAAGACAGAAAAGTTACATTGGTAAGTTCTTTCTTTCTCACCATATTTTTAAGCTTGGACTTTGCTGCTCCATCACCAATAAAAATAAATCTTATATATTTTTGCTGTTTAAGAATATCAGCAGCTTCTATAACTCTACTGAGATTTTGACCTAACCCAATATTCCCTGAATACATAACAACAAAATGGTCAACAAGGCCGTGTTTTATAGAAAATTTATTTATCTTTGCCTGAGGTTTTATAGCTTCGACATCAGCCCAGTTTGGTATTATGGATATTTTATCATTACTTATACCTTTAGCCAGTATTCTTTTTTGCATAGAATGTCCGATTGCAACTACATGGTCTGCACTTTTTAATATATGTTTAACGGCTTTATCCATACTGTTGATTACCAAACTGCTTCGGAGTTTGCCCAAAGCCACACCTATGTCAGGATGCAGGTCATTAACAATAAGTACCATAGGGATTTTTAATCTTTTCTTCATAAAAGAACCAATAAGCCCGGCGATTGGTGGGTCGGTCATAGCCACTAAAACATCTGGTTTACCAACAAAAATAGAGGATATAGTAGCGTTTGTCATGTATGATATATAATTTAATGATCTACCAACCATATTTACCCTAGAAAAACCTGTACTGGATACTCTAAATACATTTACACCATTGTAGTTTTCCTGCTTGAAGGGCCATTCTACTTTATATTGTTCAACAGGATTATATGACGGCGCACCGCAAAGTACACTAATATTATGATTATCCGACAAAGATAAACAAAGTTCAGTAAGAAGCTGTGCAGTAGCGGCTCTATCAGGATAAAAATATTGATTTATGAATAATATATGCACAATTTTACCTGTTTACAATTTCTTTTATAGTATGTAAATACTGTCGGGCAACTTCTTCCCAGGAGGGAAAAGCTGTTAAGCGTTCTCTGCTCTTATCTGACATTTTTGCTCTGAAATCAGAATTGCTCTTTATCATGAGTATTTTTCTGGCTGCATCCTCAACAGAATTTTGTTTATAATATAACGCTGCATTCTGACATATAGATTTGGCATAGGATAAATTTACAGCACATATAGGTAATCCAAAATTCATAGCTTCGATAAAAGCGTTGCCAAAGGATTCAAAATCGGATGGAAAAAACAAAAGATCGGAGTATTTATACCAATTAATTAGCTCAGATTGCAACACTTCGCCTATATTATAAATATAATCATTTAGGTTATTTTTATTTATCTCATTTAATAACTTTTTAACTCCATTGATTTTTTCATCCAGAGTAAGAAAAAAGACTATATTCTTTATATTTTTATTTTGGAAATATTTCGCAATTTCAATTATAAAACTATGGTTTTTGTGAGGATAGTACCTGCTGACATATAAAACTTTAAAATTACTATCATAAATATCTGGAATTAATCTGGTCATAGAGATTGGCTTAACTCCATATAATTTAATGTTATCAGACAGGGCGTTGGGTATTATCTTGATAATATCATTTGATACAAGCCATTTTTCGGAAAGACGTTTTCTCATGTATTCGCTCTGGACAATAAATAAATCAGCTTGTTTTGTAGTCATGTAAAAGAATATCATCTCTAGTTTCTTTATAAATTTTTCTATTTTGCCCAGATTTTTTGAACTTGACATATCAACATAGTGAGAATTTCTCATTAAAACCAGAGTAGGAACACCAAGATTCACAGGGGATATGTTACCAAGGGCCAATACGGCATCAGCCTTAAATTCATGAACCAACCCTCGAAAACCTAAAATGTCCTGATAAACTCTCCAAAACCTATAAAATCCCTTTATTCTAGGGTAAAATTTAAACCTGAAATTACCATTACAATAAATATCTTCAAAGCCATAACCATTGGGTACGACCACAAGATATTCATTATAATTATCCACTGAAACCAAGGCCTTTAAGAATTGTTTACCAGTTGTTAAAGTACCAGCAGCTGTCAGGTTTATGGCATTTATTATAATCCGCATTGATATTCTCTTTTCTTTGCCATAAGAACAGCAACGGCAATGCAAAGCCATATATAAGGTCCCCGAGAACCAGGAGAAAAGAAACCCATTTCACCGAAATTAACAAAAATTGACGAAGCCAGAAGGGCCTGTTCTTGAATGTTGCCATATCTCAGGATAACTTTAATAAAAAAGAATATAAAGAGTAAAAAGAATAAAGTACCAACTATACCTGTCTCTTCTAAAAGAGCAGAAAATATAAACCCTTTTTCTATTCTTGCTGTAATAGGTATTCCATAAAATTTACCTACATGGAATCTTTCAGGATCAGAAGCTAAACCGAATCCAATTCCTCCCAATGGATTTTTTAGAAAATTTTGCCAGGAAGGTATAATGAATTGTGTTCTGGTTGATATAATTGCCTGGCTTATATCCATCTCTCCTCGATATATTGAATCTGTATAACCTTTTGTTATTAAGCTGAAGGCTGAATCGTATATTGTATCGAAAAAGAATGTAAATATTAACAAAACAGCTAAAACAGCGATAATAGATAAAGGCTTAACATATATTTCCTTTCCAATTTTGAGTTTTCTGATCAAAGCAATAATATAAATGGTAGATACGGCAAGTATTGTGGCAAATATCCCGGTTCTGCTTCGTGATACAATAATGCTTATTAATATAGAAATAAGCATTATTATGTAGAAAAATTTTGCTTTCAAAGTTTTGTTTTTACCTATATTTGTTATAAATACAGCCGACGGTATTGCAAAAAAAACACCATATTCCTGGGGATGATTTAATATACCCCTGAAACCTCTTCCGGGTAAATATCCAATACTGGATACAATTAACGGCAAACCACTTATAAATACAACAACCCAGAAAGTTAAAAGCCAATTTTTCCAGCTATAATCTGATGATAGATTAACTCCCATAACGACGGCAAAAAAGCCAATAGCAAAAGCTGTAATTTTAAGAAATGAGACAGATAATTGGTAGCTTTTCATAAATGACAGAAGATATAGAATCAATATAAACACAGCAAACCATGGAAGCCACCAGGTTATTGGTCTTTTATAACGAATCCAATCAAATAATATCCTGAAGGTTGAACTAAAAAGCAATAACCAACGCAAAGACCATATTTGAGGCAATAGAAAGAACAATTCCCGATTCATAGAAAAAATCAGATAACCAAGTATTAAAGCCTGCACAGCTCTATAAGTTCCCGACAAACTCCATACTATCAGAAAAGCCCATACTATAACATTTGCTGTTTTTCCAAATATATTGATCCATATCAATAAAGCAATAATCAAACCATCCAACCATTTAAATGATATATTCTCTATTTTGGATGTATATGTATTCGATTGAATATTATTACTTATATTAGTTTCTATGGTAGAAATCATTTTGCTTTTTGTAATAGTTAAAAAATGGATATAATTTATTTGTCATTTACCATAATTATAAGGTATTTTCTAAACACATTTTTCATTTTTTAACGATTACTTTTTTGGTATTAATTCTTTTTGATATAATTTTAATATGTTTAATAAAATTGCTTGCTCCAATTTCCGGACTATAGTTTTCTACAGATTTTCGGGCATTTATAGAGAGAATATTGAGTTTTTCCGGATTATCCAGTAATGGTAATAAAGCCTGAATAAAATTTTTATCAACTTTACGTACTTCACCATTACATCCATTTTTAATATATTCCCGGGCAGCACCTACGTTATCCCCTGATATGACCGGAACACCAGCGGACAAAGCTTCCAACACCACCATCCCCCAACCATCAAATAGCGATGGAAAAAGTAGTATATCAATTTCACTCCAGAATTCCGGCATTTTTTCGTTAGATATTTTACCCAGAAATTTTACCTTTGGTTTAAAATTATCAGGTATTATTGCTTTTAATTCTGTCCCAAAATATCCGCTACCAGCAATTCTTATTTCCCAATTATCAAAAGATTTAATTAAATTGAGATTTGACAATATATATTGAAAACCTTTTCTTGGTATCAAGGCTCCACAAAGACCAATAACTACAACATCATCAGGATTTTTTTTGGTTCGATTGATTTTCCTTAATGTATCAAGATTGACGTAGTATTCAGTTGGGAATATGTAAGAACCAGAATTTAATTTGTTGTACTGTTCACAAGCCCAACCACCATAACAAGCCAGAGCATCAAAATGGCGAATTATTAAAGGTACTGTTATCTGTTTTACAAAACTGTATAATGGGTTTCTCCAGCTTTTGACACCTGTGAATTGTCGACATTTCCAGTAAGTTCTTTCTGCCATGTATATAGTTGGAATTTTGTAATTTCGAGCCCAATGGGCTATCAAATGATTTTCCCAGAAATTATAGTTATCGCATAAAACCCAAATATCGGCTTTTTCTGAAAATATTTTGCGAAGCCAATTAATTTTATCAAAAGTAGATATGTTCAACCAATCAGCAATTTCTGTATCAATCTCATCAGGTATAACACCCCATGACTTTGTTGATACAGTAACTTTTTCAAAAAAGAGCTTCAATCTTATTTCTTTTAATCTGTTGATAGCATCCCAAAAATCCATCATATGGGGACTGGGAAATTCTGTAAGCACTTTTATCCTAAGCATTATAATTGTTTCAATTATTTCTTTGAGTAACTTTAGATATAACCAATTTATATTTTCCAGAAGATTCTGAAGCTATTGAATTGACATATTTGAAACTTACTGAGATATTGTCTCCAAGTATCTTTTTAAATTTTGAAACAATTTTTTGTTCTGAATCTTTTTTAAATATACCGGGTTCTTTTACTATATTGAAAATAAACTGGGACCAGTTCTCCTGAATTAACTGAAATTGACGTATACCTGGAATATACTCAAGCACATCTGTTATATACTCACCAGCAATTCTTTTTCCTTCTTTTGTTTGTATTAAATCATATATTCGACCGATCAGCTTACCTAATACAGAAAAGCTACGACCACATGAGCAACTTGAATCGGTATAATTGACTAAATCCCTTGTTTTATAGCGAATAAGCGGGGCAACAAAATTTGAAAAAGGGGTAATTACAATTTCATATATATTGGAATTTTTACTATTTTTTACCGGTATTCTCTCAACATAAATGGTTGGATCCATAATATGCATAGTTCCTTCAGGGCAGGAGTATGCAATGATCCCGGCTTCAACCATTCCATATTCATCTATAACCGGTGCATTAAAGACACTTTCGATTATTCTACGCTCTTTATCAAAGATCAATTCTGACGTTATTATAATTCCTTTTAATGAAAACTTATCCATATCAAGTTCTTTTCGTCTAATAAAATCGGCAAATAAATAGACAGAAGAGGCAAATCCGTAAATAAAATCCGGTCGGAATTTAGACATTTTTTTATAATGATTATGGAGATTTTCATCGTTAAGATTATAAGATTCACAGCGCAATCTGTTTGTAACCCTATCTTTCACGGCCATTTTAATTTTATTAATTATACCTTTTTTTCCTTCTGCCATAGCTCCGCTTCTACCCCAAAGGAGCATCTGTTTGTCATTAGAATTTATCCCCCACCAACTTCTTGCAAAAGCCATATTAGCAATATGATATCCCTTTGTTTTTCCATTTGTTGGATATGTTAGGGGTGTGCCTGTTGAACCACTGGTTGTAACAAAGTTATAATTCTTAGCATTATCTGCAATAAAACGCTGATGGTTAAACTGAATATCCTCTTTACTTAAGAATGGTATATTTTTATAATCCTCAAACGTTTTTATATCTCCAGGAATTATTCCAAACTGGTCAAAAACATTACGATAGTATAAAACATGCTGGTAAGCATAAGATATTAGATGCTTTAATTTCCTCAATTGCATTTCTTCTATTTTTTGCTGTGAATACCATTGAGTTTCTTTTAATTCTTTTATCAAAGACAACGTGTTGCGTCCAGGCAATCTTTGTATGACCGGAAAGAGGTAATTACTATATATTTTTTGACGAATATCAACTATGCTCATGTTTATTTTATAGAATCTGATAATAATATCATAAAAACATTTGACAGATTAAAATCAGGAGTTTAGCATAAACGTTCCTGACTGCTAGCAAGAACCTTTTTCCATATTTTAATTGTCTTTTTAACATTTTCTTGCCAGGTAAAATATTTTGCCCTTTCCATTGCTTTTTCTGATAATTCCTTATGTTTCTGGCTATTTTTTAATACGTCAATAAGAGCATTAGCAAAGCCTTTATAGTCAATAGGATTAACTAATATTCCGGAATCTCCCACAACCTCAGGTAGAGAAGTAGTGTTTGATACAATTACCGGCGTTCCACAGGCCATTGATTCTATTACCTGCAAGCCAAAACCTTCGTATAAAGTTGCATCAACATAAGCATCAGCATTGCTGTAAAGGGATACAAGCTCTTGTTGATTAGTATGTTGACTTATATAACCAGTAAATATCACCCGATTACTTATGCCAAAACTATCAGCCAAATTTAATAATTTTTGCTTTATGTTTTCAACATTTCCAACAACTATTAATTTTTGTTTGATTTGTGCAAGTTTTATTGCTCTGCTATACGCTCTAAAAACAGTGGCTGTATTATCTCTTAGATCATCAGATGCTAAATGAAGTATATAGCCGTATGGTGAATTATATTTTTGCAATACACCTTGTCTTTCTTTTAAAGATATATTTGGCTTAAAAGCTTCTGACGGTGCCATATGTATGGTCTCTATTTTTCTTGGATTTGTTCCATATTTCGTTGTCAAATCCATTTTTGTGTTTTTGGAACAAGTTATGATAAATCCGGCTTTATTCAAACTAATTGGAAAAACCTTATGAGTAACTTTATCGGTTATACGCTTATACAATCCGTATTTTTTTCTTGCCTTATTTATTCTGTAGTCAGGTATTTCAAAAAGGTAAATTACCGATATCAGATTTGATATTAACGGCAGTCTATCTGTATTAGTATGAAGCAAATCAATGTTATAATGTTCAATCTGCCAGGGTATATGAAGTTGCTCCATAAATAACGTAGTAACAGCTTTTATTTTTATGTATCTAAAATTAGACGAATTGGGTAAGTTTGGTATTTTATTTCTAGCATTCAGGAAAATGAAATACTCTGTATCTTTATCCTGATTTGCCAGATGTTTTATAAGGTTATATTGATATATAGATACTCCCTTACCGTTTAAAGAAAGAGAAGTTGCATCAATACCAATTCTCGTCATTTTTATCAGCTTTTAGTTTATAAAACTTCCTCATAAATTTGGAATACTTTTTGTACCATATTATCCAGACTGAAATGTTTTTTAACCCTTTCATAACCATTTTGTCCCATAAAGGCAACTTTTTCTGGATTTTCCAGTAAATACAGTATTGCTTCTGATAGTTTATTATAATCGCCAACAGGAACTATTATACCGGTTTCTTTATCAATCACCAATTCAGTGTTACCTCCAACCGGTGTTGTTATTACTGGTTTTTTCGCTGCCATTGCTTCTAAAATCGTTATAGGAAAAGCTTCACCATAAGACGGAAGAATAAAAAAGTCAAGAGAATTCATAATATCAGGAATATCGCTGCGGTAACCTGTAAATATAACATTTCCTAATATTCCCATGTTTTTTGCCATTTTTTCAAGTTCTCTTCTATATCTACCTCCTTGTTGCAAATCTTCACCTACAAACATTAAAACAACATTGGGATTTTTTCTGATTACCGAACCCATTGCTTTAATAAGAATATGTTGACCTTTACTTTTACAGAGATAGCTAACTTGCCCAATTAATTTATAATCACTCTTAATACCTAATTCTGAAAAGATATCCCTACACTTCTTAACAGGCAAAAAAGTTTTTGTGTTTATTCCATTATATATTATTTCTATTTTAGAATCAGGATATCCTGTATTTAAAAAAGCATTTTTTACTGCTTTTGATACAGCAATAGACTTATGACAAAAATACTTACTGGAAAATTTTTCCAGCAAAAGTTGATATTTTCTTATCAAAATGTTTGAGTTAAGGATCGGCCCACATGTATGTAAATGGCTAATAACCGGAACTCCGGATATAGCTCCAGCAATGCGGCTTATATTTGTATCAGGAAGTGGAGCATGAGTATGGATTATTTTTATATCGTTTTTCTTCAAAACCCTGGAAATCTGCAAGCATTTGTCAATTCTGAAGGATCTGGTCGTATTAATATAATAAACGTTAACATATTTTTCTTTTAAATAATTTATAAATTCCCCATTTGATGGGGAATTTATAAATACTTTCCATTTTCTCTTTAAAGCCTCTTCAATAACTCTAAGGCAAACAACATTTCCTCCGGTAAAATGACCATGAGTAACTGTATATAGAATATTCATTTCATTCTATTGTTGTTTAGAACTCAAGATTTACATCCCATTAGAAATAGAGACGCACCTAAATAGTCATCAAGAAATGAACTTTTTTCTTTATATCTATTCAAAGGTACTATACGCGGTCTTGATTTAAATATATGAATAAAGCTAATAAAATCCATAATTGTGGAAGATCCCTGTATTGCTTGATGCTTAAGACCTAGTTTTTCACCCAACGTAAATAGTTCTTTCTTTGAAAAAGCTTTTTCATATCCTAAGTCCCATTTCCCCCTGAATTGAAGATACAATTTTAATATTTCATGTAAAATAAAAAAACGATTAGGAACGCTAATAATGATTCCCCCACCTCTTCTTACTAAATCCAGATGAGATTTTGCGATAAAAAAATAATCTGGATAATGTTCAACTGTACCAAAGGACATAGCCACATCAAATTTACCGTGAAGTTGCGGAGTAATATTTCTGGCATCCATATGAATATAATTAGCAAAAAGCCCATTATGATTAAAAATTTTTTTGGCTTGATTTAGAGCATTATTGCTATAATCCATTAGAGTTACATCTGCACCCAAGGAGGCAAAAATAAAGCTAAAAACCCCCATCCCCGAACCAACTTCAATTATTTTGATTTTATCAAGTTCCCCAACGTGATCTCTTAGGAAACTGAATATTTTACGCCCGCGTATCCCTTCTCTATCTCTTTTTAACCACCAATAGAAGCTACGTAAATTGCTGTCTGAATTCCATATTTCTTCCCAGTTTTCGTGAGAAATAGTTGATTCTCTTAATTCCGTCATTTTTCAATTATTAAATCTTTTGTGTTTCTGAAATATTACGAAGTTTAGAATATAATTCTTAATATTGCCTATAAACCATTTAAAAAATAAAAATCTTATATGAAGTTTTTGTTTTTTATAAAGCATATACTTCATATCAATTTTAATAACGTCTTTACTAATTTCTTTACTATTTTTCTGGGATGTCTTATTGTTTTCACCATATCTATTGTAATAATAGCTACAATGATCTACAAAGTCGACATGATATCCATGAATATGAAGTCTACACCACATATCCACATCTTCTATATAATAAAATTTAGTGTCGAAAAGACCTATTTTATCAAAAACATCAAAATGAAAAACCAAGCTCGGAAATAGGGCATTAGGCAATCCATGTCTTGTTATTTTTCCTGGCGCCTCTTTTAAAATAGGTTCAGATAATTTTCTCCCATTCCATATGGCGTAATTGGTTACCAAGCATTTAACAAAACTATTATCTTCAAGGTAGTTATTTATAACCTCAAGTCTATCTGGCGAGTATTTATCGTCCCCATCTAAAAAACATATATATTGACCTGATGCCAATTGTAGACCATGATTCCTGGCGGCTGCCGTTCCGGCATTTTTCTGACGGATCAATTTTATTTTGGGTAAGTCTGAAAATTGGGAAAGTATATCCGGTGTATTATCTGTTGATCCATCGTCAATGATAATTAATTCAAAAGATTTGTAGGTTTGACATATTATAGATTTTATGCTATTGGCTATATTTTCTTCTTCATTATATACCGGCATTATTATAGTGAATCTTGGTTTTTGAATGTTATAACTTTTATTCCGATACATAAACTATTTCTTCTGTGTAATCATAAAAAATGTATATCAATTATTTGTCATTATGATAAAGTTATTATTCTAAGCGAATTTCTCATTTATTTATATTGCTGACAACCCAACTTAATTGCATTATTTCTGCAAAAGAAGGAATGACAGCATGAGCGATATTCATTTTTTAACAATAATCATATAGAAACTTGATAGATATTCTACCATAACAAATATGTATTTTCAAGTCGTTTACTTTCCTCCAAGCATAAAATTTATTTTCGGATACGGTTCTCAAAGTTGACAAACCAGAGAAATTATGTGATAATTGGAGTCAATTATCACATAATTATGGGGTTTTATCCTCAAGAAAATCAGGAGAATATAAATAAAATGTCTGAAAAAATAGAAGTAAAAGGTATTTATCCTGCTTTAGTCACTCCAATGAATAGCGATGAAAGCATAAATGAAGAGGGTTTGAAAAAAATAATAGAGCATGTAATAAACGGAGGTGTTCATGGTCTTTTTATCCTGGGCAGCCAGGGGGAATCTTTTGCACTTAATCCGGATGAGAAAAAACAGGTTATAGAAATATCTGTTGAAACTGTGGCAGACAGAATACCCGTATGTGTTGGAACAGGTATGATTACCACTGCCCAGTCGGTAAAATTTACAAGAACGGCAAAGGAACTCGGTGTCAACTCCATTTCAGTAATTACGCCATATTTTATAAGCCCCAACCAGAAAGAACTTCTGGAGCATTTCAAGACAATAGCAGAGGCGGCTGATGGTGTTCCCGTTTTGCTTTACAATAATCCAAATCGCACAGGTGTAAGTATTAGTATAGAAACGGTGATAAAAATGGCGGAAATAGATAACGTTGCAGGTATGAAAGACAGCAGCGCAGATTTAATACAGACTATGAACTATATAGAAGCAACGAAGGATATGGATTTTTCCGTCATGGTAGGAAACGATGCCTCAATATTTGCGACATTACTGTCAGGCGGGAAAGGTGCAGTAGCTGCTACGGCAAACGTAGCTCCTGAGCTTATCGTGGGTATATACGAATCTGTAATGGCTGGCGATATTGAAAAGGCCAGGGAATTGCAATATGCCCTCTTTCCAATTAGAAAAGCCTTTAAACTGGGAACTTTTCCAGTAGTAGTAAAAGAAGCTCTAAATATAATGGGATTACCGGCAGGTCCAGCAAGAAAACCGGTAACAGGTTTAACTTCGGATAAGAAAAAGGAATTAAAGAACATATTGCAAAAAGCAGGTTTAATAAAATAAACATGGCTTTTCCAGTTTTAGTGTGGTTATAATTGAAAATTCTCTCAGCTTGTCATTCCTGCGAAAGCAGGAATGACAGCATGAAGAAGTTCCTTATCTTTACCACACTGAACCCGGGAGAACCATAAATATGGAGGAAATATAATGCCAAATTTCCACGCTGAACAACTAAAAAAAGTCGGGGCAAAAATTTTTGAGAGTGCAGGAGTACAATCTCAGGAAGCCCGAATTGTAGCCAATTCACTGGTTAATTCAAACTTAGCTGGTCACGACTCCCATGGAATTATCCGAATTCCTCAGTATATAGCCCTTATAAAGAAAGGAGATATAGTTCCAGAAGCAGAAATAACAATAGTCAAAGATAATCCCAGTACCGCTGTCTTGGATGGAAACTGGGGATTTGGACAGGTAATGGCAAGAGAAGCTATGAAAAAGGCTATCAATAAGGCAAAGAATAACTCCCTTGCAGCTATTTCCATGTCCAGATCGAATCATGTAGGCAGATTGGGTGAATATCCAGCCATGGCGGCAGAGGAGAACATGATAGGTATGATCGCCGTTAATAATCACGGAGCCGCCCAGTGTATGTCTGCATGGGGAGGAATAAGTCGAAGGCTTTCGCCAAATCCTGTTTCTATTGGTTTACCCTCAGGCGAAAATTCTGATGTTCTACTAGACATAACCACAGCAGTAGTGGCAGAAGGTAAAGTCCGGGTAAAACGCAATAGGGGAGAAGAACTTCCTGAAGGATGTATAATAGATTCAGAGGGCAAGCCATCAACCAATCCTAATGATTTTTACGGCCCACCTCCCGGAGCTATCCTACCCTTTGGTGGAATAGTGGGGCATAAAGGTTATGGGCTTGGATTTATTCTTGACATACTGGCCGGCGCGCTCAGCGGTGCTGGTTGCAGTAGGGCAGATGCTCCTAGATTTGGCAACGCAGTCTTTATAAACGTAATAAATATTGAATCTTTTATATCTATCAACGAATTCAAAGCTCATGTAGACGGATTGATTGATTATGTAAAATCATCACCCAAAAGGCCTGATGTAAGTGAAATTTTATTTCCGGGTGAGATAGAAGAAAAGGAAAGGATAAAGCGTCTGGAAAGCGGTATATATATTGAAGATGAAACGTGGGGACAAATTATTGATATAGCTAAAGAATCTGGATTGGATACAAAAGCAGAAGAATTCGATCCCATATAATGAATTTACTATATAAGTTGTTTGAGCGGTCTATATTATATAGCCGCTCTAACCAACTTAATACTATTTTGTAATTCTCTACTAACAATAAATCTTGTTATATTTATGCCGTGTGAGTCATTTGTTAATTGGAAATTTATTGTCAAATAATTCTCTAAATAAGAGGCAGAGGTTACCTTATATTATTTAACCACCATATGTCGCATAGCTATAAGTACAGCAACAGCTAAGGGAACAAGGAGCGCTTGTGCCGTCTTTTAATACTACCACTTCATCAGACTCTTCATCATTAAACAATGATTTCAGTACTACATCCAGATCCATAAAATTAAAAAACATTTATATCTCCTCCAACTTTATTCATTAGTTAAATAATTAAACAATCACGGCATTTTTTATTTCGTCAGTACTTATCGAGTCTTTCAGACTTTTTGGTGAATCTATATTTAATTTTTTGTAAATTGGGAGGAGGAGATTGAAATTATATAAGGTTAGATAACACTTCTGGTATTTAAAACTACCACAGGTTGGATTAGTCTGACGTAATCTTGTAAATAAAGAGGAAGGATTTGTTCACAATAGAAGGTTTTACCCCTTACCTTCGAATTGAGTATAACTTCAGTTTAAAACTGAAGTTATACAGCAATTGCTTTGTCCTCAATACCTTCATCCAGTATTTCTTCCAGGCGATAACGGGTTTCGTTAGGAAGCCTAGCTATAATCTTAGAAATTGCCGTTTCTATTGTCTGACGCTTGGATTTATCTATATCTTCAGAGAAGGCTTCAGCAGCCAGCACAAGATGGAAGGCTTCTTCAAAACTTAAATTCATAGGCGGAAGGAAGAAATCCGGCATAATTTCATATCCTTCATCTGCCCAAAACACAGGCACTCCGGCATATGAAAGGGTATCAATATCTCTTTGTATAGTTCTTACAGATACTTCACACTTCCTTGCCAGGTCTTTTCGGTGTAAATTTCTCTGGGCTTTGATAAGAGTCATGATCTTCATCAATCTCGCCAGACGTTCGTGCTTACTCATCTTTACCTCCGTAGTTTTGTGATACATGTTGGAAAAAGATTTTGAACGCGCGGTTCATAGATTTTGAAAAACTAAAATTTATCAAGAAGAATCAGACCCTTTTTGCTTGACATCTTTACATAAGGTTGATATACTAGCTTTGAGGAGTCTATCTCCTTGTTTATTGAACGGTGAAGAGGCTTTAATTTAGCAATTATACTTAATAGCTGACTTCAAAATCCTGAACGCCAATTCTGAGAATAGAGAAGCCAGCTTTGCCTCTTCTTAATTAACATATTTTGATACTAACCAACAGTCCTTGCCAATACATCTACATTTCCTTGATCTTCATTGGATTTTCCGCTATTTTTTCTGGTGACAATTTGCCAGTCTTTCATACTCGTTAAAAACTGCATCATAGACGGAAATTTATCAATTCTGAAACGATAAGTGCTGCCTATATAATCAAAGGCAGAAGCTATAAATATGGCAGAACAATCATCATGCATCATTTCATGAATTTTATGATAAATGCTTTTTCTTGATTTAATATCTGATATAGTTTTTCCTAACTTCATAAGATTATCAATGAAACTATTTTTATAATTTCCCAATGCCGAATTTTCACCATTAAAATTCCATGATCTAAGAGCGGATTCCGGATCTGGTCCTGCACCATTGAGAATTAACATAGCATGGAAATTTGTTTCATAAATTTTGGAATCATCAATGCGATCTAGTTCTACCTTAATTCCAATCTTCATTAATTGCACCTTTATAGACTTTGCAATACGTTCCATAACATCCGATATATTTAAAATAGAAAGTTTAATAACTAACGGGTTTTTATCCTTATCTACCAATCCATCTCCGTCAGTATCTACCCATCCTGATTCAGCAAGTAACTCTTGGGCTTTTTCAATATTATAAGGAGTTGGTTTTACATCAGGATTATAGGCCCATGAATCAATACTGAAAGGACCGGTACATATGGTTCCATGTCCTTTTAATTGTGTATCAATAATAGACTCTTTATCTATTGCATAATCAAGTGCTTTACGAACTCTAATATCTTTAAATACTGGATCTTCAAGGTTAAATAATATTGTATAACAGGCACCATTGTAAGCCGAATAGATTCTAAAGGTAGCATTTTCACTGGCAAAAAGCAAATCTGAGGCTGCCAAATCAAATGCAATATCCATTTTTCCCTGGGCCATTGCTTGCAGGGCTGATTCCCTATCAGGATAAGACTTAAATACTAAACGATCCAGAATTGGTCTGTCTTTTCTAAAATATTTTCTGTTTGCATCTAAAACTATAGTGTTATCATCTTTCCATTCCTCAAGTTTAAAAGGTCCTGAGCCCACGGGTTTTTTGTTAAGTTTAGTTTTTTGAAGATTTATATTTTCCATTAAATGTCTAGGAGCTATTGCCCATCCCATTCTACAGATAAACGGGGCAAAAGGATGTTTAAGGTAAATCCTGAATATATAGTCACCTTCAGTTTCCATTTTTTCTATAAGCTCATATCTCTTAGCTCTTGGTGATCCATTTTTAGGATCAATGATAGATTTATAGGTAAATTCAACATCATGAGCTGTAAGAGGATGACCATCGTGGAAATTAACATCCTCTCTAATATAAAAAGTCCAAACCAGGCCATCTTTTGAAATTTCCCAATTTCTGGCTATATCGGGTATAGGTTGCTGAAGGTTATCAAATTTCACCAGACTGCTGTAAATTAAGTTCATCAGATTAACTGATATAGTTTCAGAGGTTAATATTGGATTTATAATACTGGGTTGACTGCTGTGACCGACAGTTATGGTTCCACCTCGATTTTTTGCCCTTATTTCTTCTGGCACGATTTCGATTTCATTCTGGTTTCGCTGTCTTTTTGTCGGTAGGTTAGAGTCTATTATCTTAAGAAAACTTTTGCCATGTTCCAATATATGCTGATCGTTACAGACTTCCATACCGGCAGAAAGAAGAATCTTTAAAGCTTCCAAACCTTCGGGGTCGGGTTTCTTAAATATATCCCTATATCCCCCCTGCAACTTATAGCCACCGTCTTCAAACTGAACTGAAATTCCAACCTTCGACAAAGTATTCAGATAACGGTATATGGCGCGTTCGCTAACTTCACAAAGACGGGCCAAATCCCTGGGTGTTAAATTTGGATATTCGCTTATGTATTCCAACATTTCAAAAATCTTTTCGGATTTTGCCATCCCTGGACTCCCTCTCTTGCCATTTTATATTAATCGTATAAGTAAATATGTTTAACCGTCATTATTCCTTAAACTGACAATTATAGTCAGCGGGAGTTTTGAATGTTTTCTCTGTCAATAATTGTAAATGAATTAACTGTAGCTATATTTTCAACTTTTAGAACATCATAAATGAAACTATCGTCTTTTGAGGTAATATCAGATTTACTGTCTAAAAGCACGGGACCACTCATTTGAAAAAGGATTGTATCATTTGTAACTTTGGAATTTCTGGATTTAGCTTTAGGACTAATGTCTATAATTTGCATTTTTGAGACTCCTATCCAGTCATCTTTATCACCCGAAAACAACTGCCAACTAATGTCACCTTTATATTATAACACAGGTGTCACTATTTGTCATTATATTTTTTTTGATTTTTTTATGATAATTCGATGTTAATACCTATAAAAGCCTGTTATTACTGAGGAAAAAAATTTGGCGGTGTTAAAAAATGGCAGGAAAAACATTTAATTTTTATAAAGCCTTATAATTATAACGTATAAAACCACAAGACCTATTATTATTGTATTTTTCTTTAAGAAATTCGCAGCTTTTTGGCCGGTTTTTGTGTCACTGAGGAATTTTGCATCTTCTGTACCTACTACAAATTCAATTGGACTGCTGACATATCTGCTGAATTCGCTATTACCTTCCCATTCTGCGGCAACAACCCACTTACCCTCAGAATTTATTGGAAGCCTGAAGCTAAAAATTCCCTTGTCGGAGGTATCCACCAGGGAAACATAAGTTTTATCTTCTGGAGTTATAACAGTTATTTTTACAGGTACAGCCTGATTAATGTCAGGTTCCATCGTTCCTTGAAGTTCTATTTCATCACCCAGTTCAACTTTATTTTCTGGAGTATTCAGCCATTCAATTCTGCCCTCTCCTGACAAATATGTGTCATCAGTTTCAGCCATTATTTCATCCATATCTATGTTTCTTATATCCGATTCGTCAGGAATTTCTATATCTCTATCAATATTCGATGCTTCTATGTTTCCGGGAATACTGTATTCCCACATATCTATACTAAGATTGCCGACTACATCCTTCACACTTAATTTGCAGTAGATTGTTTTACCAGCAAGAGATCTGTTCTGACCTAAGATATCCACATTGTAACTCCACCAGGATTTATCTTCACTTCTTCTCATTTCTTTATAACCTGCAAAATCCGACCCAGAGCCGATATGGTAATCAAATTGTGGAGCAAGGGTTATGCCGCTTTCTGTATCTACGATTTTTACCTGGATTTTTATAATATTATCTTTATTTTCCGCTTTCCATTCTTCTACAAATGGAGCTAATCTGTCCAATTTAATATCCGATAATATCTTATGCTTTTCCTCATTACCGGCGACATCAATACTCCAGTATTCCAGAATACTTTTTCCCTGTTCTGTAATCTCTGGCTGACCATCTTCGGTAACATTTTGTTCTCTGCCATCATTGATTTTGTAAAAAATCTTTGCTACACCGCCACCTTCACTGTCATTAGATGTCAGTGTGATGGTAAAATTCTTTTTATACCAACCACCATCATAATTATGATTTGTAACTGGAGCTTCATTGTCTATTCCAAATTTATCAGATATATGTTTTGCTGAAAAATCATCATTATCTACAGCGCTTGTACGCAGAAATACTTCTTCTTTAATATCTTTAATATATGAAGTAGTATCCCACTGTATAGAGTAAGGTATTTCATTATCAGTTCCAATAACGTTCCATATAACACCATCAAAACTGTATTCAAATATAACTTTTTCAATAGAACCATCCGTATCAACAGCTTCTGCTGATAGTGTTAATGTTCCCCTCTCCCATTCCTTAAGCGCTGTTGTCAATTTGACAACAGGAGGAACGCTTGAGCCGCCTATAAACTCCTGTCGTTCCGGGCTGTCTAAAACATTTCCGGCATTATCAGAGCATCTGATTTTATAAAAAACAAAATCCCCATTATAAGCAGACCAACCTTCTAAGGGTTCGGATATATCATAATACCATGTCCCAGATTCATCTTTTGGCATATTTTTATAGCCTTTATAGGATGAATTTTTGCTGACATGGTAATCAATCTTTATAGATTCATCATCCAGACCGCTTCCCCCTTCGTCAAGTATCTGGACATTGATACGAAGTGGACCTGTGAATTTATCATCAATATTTTCCGGATTTTTCGACCAATGTATAAATGCTGGAGTAGTTTTGTCCAGACCAATACCCGTTAATACTTTATGTGCTTCTTCATTACCAATTTTGTCTATACTCCAATATTCAAGGGTATTTTCACCTTCAAAGGTAATTTCCGGTTCACCGTTCCATTTTGTGCTTTTTTCTTCGCCATAATTTATTCTGTATTTGGTAAGGAGAAGTCCACTACCTTCATCCTCGGCTGATAATTTGATGAAAAAATTTTTATTATGCCATTGTCCATCATAGTTATGATTTGTTATGGGAAATTTATTATCGATAGAAAAGCTTTTGCTATCCAAATCCAGCGCGGTTATACCAGTTTTACCTTCTGCTACTGCTCTGATGCGCACATAATCAGCTACTCCGGGTATTGATTCTTTTGTATTCCAGGTAATATTATAAGGTGCTTTTTCCATTTTTGTTATATCAACCCATTTGAAATCATCCAGGGAATATTGAAACTTAACAAATTCAGCCCTACCTAGCACATCTGCATTTAGATCAATTTTACCCCTTTGCCAGCCATCGTAACCTGTTTTTAAGGTTATCTCTAGGGATTCTGTTACCTTTACATTCCATATTCTAATAACACCCTTTGCATCCGAATAAAGCATTTTTGTTCCATCATGGTTAAATATAACAGATTCAATGCTCGAGTCATTATTATCAATCTTCTTAATAACACTGCCGGAAACAAAGTCCCATATTATAACCTCCCCATCCCTGGAACCTGAAGCCATTATTCTCCCATCCGGATTAATGCTTATGCAATCTCCCTGGCCAATTGCATCCTGATGGCCTATTAATTCTTTTGATTTCTGATTATTTTTTATATCCAGTATATGTATAACACCATTATCCATGCCCAGTGCTAAAAAATTGCCATCATATCTAAAGCATAAAGAATTTACAGGAGCATCACCTATTTTTTGCTCCAGTATTTCTTTTCCCGATTCTACATCCCATATTTTAACTATACCATTTGAACCTGCAAAAGCCATCATAGATCCATCTCTGGAGAAATCCATTGAATTTATAATACCCAGGTTATTTTTGATAATGCTAATTTCCTTGCCAGATTTCATATCCCATAATCTGATATTCTTATCTTCAGAGCCTGAAAATAAAAGCGATCCGTCAGGTTTAAAACCAAGTGTAAGGACAGCAGATTCATGTCCTTTTAAAATTCTTAAACGCTCTTTATAATTTACATCCCATAGGGTTATAGCGCCATCATCTGTACCTGTGGCTAATATATTGCTGTCAGGACTAAAACATATATATTTTACAGCATGGGGATGCCGGAGTATTGGTCGGATACCTTTACCCGATTCAATATCCCATAGCTTTGCGTTATTATCTGATGATCCCGATGCTAAAAAACGTCCATCCGGACTAAGTGAAATTGAATTTACAGACTTGTCATGATCGGTTATATCTTTTATAAATTCAAAATTATAAGACAAACATTCCATACTGGCATCAAGACTGTTTCCCAGAAATAAAAGAGAAATTGCCACCATAACCAGAATAAAATAACTATATTTCATTTCATTACCCCTGTTTTAAAATATAAAAAATGGCAGGTCTTTTACATCAGTGATTTTATCATAAACCCGGTTCATTATCAATGATTTTTGCTAAATGATATTATCCTTGAATTT
Source organism: Candidatus Poribacteria bacterium (assembly GCA_014730235.1). Lineage (GTDB taxonomy): Bacteria > Poribacteria > DTPJ01 > DTPJ01 > WJIO01 > WJIO01. Next base: position 16,422 of record WJIO01000327.1, on the reverse strand, counting down.
ATATTCGGCAGCATGTAAAATGTATCATCAGATTCACATGCTTTCAACATCTACAGTCAAAATAATTGGAAATACTATAGTTACATGAAAAACAAAAACAATCTTGATACCAGAGTTAGTAAAAAAGCCATAATAATAGGTTTGATCCTCGTAGTAATAAACGTTTACTGGATTGCAATAATGAGCGAGTTATGGTATTCCCTCTTTACCCTGGTAAATCCCTTCTCTAATGCTATATTTAGCCTGATAATCCTTATAGCAATCAATTTTATATTGATAAAACTGACCAGATATGTCCTATTTTCCCAGGTAGATCTTATGGCTATCTATATTATGATATCCATTGCGTCAACTATATCCGGCGCGACTATGATGACAAGTCTCATGGGTACATTAGCCCATCCCTTCTGGTTCGCATCCCCGGAAAATGAATGGCAGCAGCTTTTCTGGAAGTACATCCCCGGATGGATCACTGTATCCGATCTTAATATTGTTGAAGGCTATTTCACCGGCGAGACCACTTTTCATAACATAAGATATATTAAAGCCTGGATTATCCCTATTCTGGCCTGGTCGGGTTTGATCTTTATGATGTATCTTTCCATGCTTTGTATTAGTTCCATTATAAGAAAGCAGTGGACTGAAAACGAAAAACTTACTTACCCTATAACCCAGCTTCCTACTACTATGGTGACAGACAGAAACTTCTTCCGTTCAAAGGCTATGTGGATAGGTTTTGGTATTGTGGCTTTTATAAGAATAGTTAATGGTTTTCATGACCTTTTACCTTCCATTCCCCAATTTCCCTATGGTTTTCGTCTTGACCCATATCTGACGGAAAAACCTTGGAATTCCATAGGTTATGTGTGGATGTCATTTAACTTCGCTATTGTAGGTTTAACTTATTTCATGCCCCTTGATTTATCCTTTTCATGCTGGTTCTTTTTCTGGCTCACCAGAGGTGAAAGGGTGCTGGCAAGCCTTATGGGATGGCAATCCCTGTATTTAAACGAAAGGGCTTCCGGCGCATGGATTGGAATATGTCTATTGACTCTCTGGGCTGGCAGAAGGCATCTTACTAAATTCTTAAAGCATGTCATCGGCAGGGAAAGTATTGATGAATCTAACGAGATAATGGGCTACAGAACGGCTGTTCTATTATTTTTATTTAGCTTTGCTGGTATTGTAGTTTTTTGTTACCTGGCCGGTATGTCTTTATGGGCTATATTAATGTTTTATTTCTTTTACTATGTTTTAGCCATTGCTTTGGGTAGAGTTAGAGCAGAACTGGGACCGCCCTATCATGAACTCATAGATATAAACCCAAGAAAAATGATGGTAAATTTCTTTGGCCCTATGCGCCTTAGAGGAAATAATCTAACGGTGATGACTTTTTTATATGGCTTTAACCGATGCAGCAGGGCGCATCCCATGCCTGTTTTGGTTGAGTCTGTTAGAATGAGTGAAAAGGTAAACATGCGGGGAAGCAAACTTATACAAGCTATAACCCTTGCTGTGGCAGTGGGAGCAATAGCCACTTTATGGTCATACCTACAATTGGCCTATAAATATGGTGTTTCTTCAAAATTACGAGGATGGATAGCCCACTCAGGTTGGGAAAGTTTTAATCCACTGCAAAACTGGTTACAATATCCCCAGGGAACAAACGTTCCGGCCATGTATGCTATGGGTGGAGGTTTTACCTTTGTGGTGTTTTTATATATAATGCGAACCAGGTTCTTATGGTGGCCTCTTCATGCTTCAGGATATGTGCTTTCCGGGGCATCATGGGGTGGTATGATATATTTCTGGTTCCCGGTGATGGTAAGCTGGCTTATAAAATCCATAATTCTAAAGCATGGGGGAAGAGGAACTCACAGGAAAGCAATACCTTTCTTTCTCGGTTTAATAATCGGAGATTATATACCGAGAAGCATATTCAGCATTGTAAGCCTGATCCTAAATATGTATATGCCGTCTTCAGGTTCAGGCCACACTTTATAGTATTAAAAAGATTATAATGTTTTATTCTTTCTGTTTAGAGTGAAGAATCTCATTTCCACACTCAAGTCAGAAAAGTCAATTTACTTGAAAAAGGGCACGCCAATGCGTGCCCTTTTAAAATTATATAAACAATATTATCTAACGAATATCTTTTACACTCCCCCAGGTAGATGCAAGCTTATCTGAAGCTTCAACAGCAAGGAAAGCACCTTCCATAACAGAAAGTATTTCATCTTCACTCAAAGCTCGGTTGTAAAGTGCAACATCATCAGCAATAAACCTGGCGGCTGCACCAGCATAAGCCGGAGAATTGCCTACATGAAAACCGCCAGCTCCTTGAGCAATTTCTGCTGGCACAGCTTCAGCGCACACCTCTACACCATCAACGTAACATGTTACTTCTCCATCTTGTGTAACACCGGCTACATGATACCATATACCTTCCTCAAAGAATTCACCGTTTTGATTACCTGTTGGTGTGACTCCCCAGGGACCCAGATTACCGGGTTCATAGCGATAGTGAATGCTTAGACCTTCAGGCGTAACCCATAGTCCGGGTGACCTGTCACTTCCGGGTGCAGGTTTTGCAATAATCTGATCCCATCCGCCACTGGCTGGCGCGGTAAAATTAATCCAGAATATAAGAGTATTCTCCTGGTATTCCTCAAGTTCTGTGAAGGTTTCCACTGTCATGGCCTGACTACCACCATCAATTTGCAAAGCGCCAGTACCATACTTGGCAGGATCGTCTATAACCTTTGCATCAGCTTCCAGGATACCATCATGACCGTTACCTGCTGAATTTATTACAGTATCACCGTTTACTTCGTCAAACGTGAAATACAGTAACAGTCCATCATACAAGTTAGCAAGTGACGGTAATGCCATAATTCCCAAGAGCATTATGATAATACTCAATCTAATAAATAGCTTCATATTTTTTATTCCTCCTGATCATTATAAATTATTCCCATAGCCTTTAAAAACTTTACCCATTTCCAAGGTCGGATATTAAGCCAACTATAACATTTTCTTTTATTTTTTTCAAGCAATTTTTACTTTAGATAATCCTATCAATATATAGGTGTAGCATCATAACGTCGAATATAGATTTCGTCTATACTTGCTCGATTACTCTGGGTTGCCAGCATGACGGCAACATGGGCAATATCTTTCGGCTGCATCCATTCTGACCTGTCTGCGTCAGGACGGGCATCGGCTGTCAGGCGCGTATCCACCCCGCCGGGACAGATAGCATGGACTTTTATCCCGTAAGGTTTTAGCTCAAGGTTCAGGCATCGGGACAAACCCAAAAGACCGTGTTTGGATGCCACATAGGCCATCTGGTCGACATAAGCCTTCCGGGATGCGCTGGAACACATGTTTATTATGATCCCTGACTTCTGCTTCATCATTACCTTCGCCACTTGCCTGGCCCAGATAAAAGCCCCTCGGAGATTTACGGACATGGTTCTGTCCCAATCATCCATTGTCAGTTCGGTAAAAGGTTTGCATATAAAGACACCGGCGTTATTTACGAATATGTCTATAGAGCCAAGTTCTTCCTGAACTTTCAGCACAGTATTTTTTGCCTCCTGCTCATTGGATACATCTGCTTTTATACATATTCCTTTTGGCCCAATTGAGCATATTTCCTGAGCTACTGATTCGATTTCATCTGTAGACCGAGCCGTTACGGCCACGTTGCAGCCTTTTTCACAAAAAGCCAGAGCAATAGCCCGACCAATACCCCGACCACCTCCTGTGATAAGGGCGTTTTTACCTCTCAGTTCTGACATTATGCTTCCTTTATATTATTTAAAATTGTTAAAAATCAAACTCAACTTCCACCAAACGGTTTTCCCTGGAAGCGATTTCACAGCCTTCAATACACTGTATAGTTCCTTTTGCCCATTCTGCAGTTATCAGCAATGGCAGACCGGAAAGCAGGTGATCCGCGACGTTTTTATAGTATCCCTGCCAGCCCGGGCCTGACAATTTGGGATAGGATCGGGTTATCTGTCGACCATCATCCTGAACTGTTGTAACAGAAGCGTTGCTGTCCCAGCCGTCTATTATAATTGACCCTTGAGTTGCCAGTATTGACCACAGGGGTTTGGGGGCTGTGCAGAGGCTAGACTGGATCAGTTGAGCTTCCAGACCTGAATCGAATTTAACGTAGGCCCGGCAGTAGTCCTCATTGGTGCTGGCATACCATTTACGTTTCAGGAAATTACCATACAGCGTTGCTTTTCGGTTTATGTGGTTTCCTCTGGCATCTTTCCAGGGAACAAGCTGAAGTATCTTTTCAAACTGGTGCGCCCCCATGTCATACAACATCCCGCCGGAAATTTCCTTATGGGCCCGCCACTGCTGTCCGGGAGGGCCGTAGCCGGCCATATTACATTCAATGGAGAACACATCACCGATAACTCCCGATTCCAGAATGTCTCTGGCAGTAAGTATGTCGGGATCCCAATGACGGTTATGATATACCGAAAGCATCAGACCTTTCTCTTTGGCAATGGCAATAAGTTCATCAGCTTCGGAAACATGAACCACAAAGGGTTTTTCGGTTATCACATGCAATCCGGCTTCCAGAAGGATTTTGATGACTTTGTAATGATGAACGTGGGGTACAATGGCAATTCCCATATCTATCAAGCCGCTTTCGGCCATTTCTTTAGCATCCAGGAATGTCTTTATATGATCTCCCTGCTCTTTTTTAGCGGCTTCAAGCCTTTCCGGGTTGACATCGCAAACAGCCGCCAGTTCGAAACCATAAGTCTGCTTGATCATGCCTGAATGATGACCACCCATGCCAAATAAAGGGCCATATCCTACTAATCCGATGCGGATTTCGGGATTGTCCTTTAGACCTGTCACAAACCTCAAACCTTTTATCATCAAATCCTGAAATTCTGGCATACGAAAAGTTCTTTCGTCATGACCCAGAGCTGTATATAACACTTTTCCCTGTCCATAATCTCGAATATAGCTGAGGGGATATTTCTCCATTCGCCATGTGCCATGCTGGAAGTATTGCAGGTTACCCTCTGTTTTGGGTTTCAGCTTGAAACATTCGTCAATAACCCTGAATTTACTGCTGAGGCGAGGGAGAAACTCGTCAAAACCTGATTCTGTGGTAACCTCAAAGCTTCCCAGGGGATCATGACCGGTAAATTCCGTCCCGATAAGCTCAAGGTAATGCTCATATTGACTTAAAAGGGCATTGGAAGCATGGACAGCCAGAAGACCGCCGCCATTTTTGACATAGCTTACTATACCTTTCTCCTGATCAGGGGTAAAATTACCACCCAATATATACAGGACAACACCATCAAAACCTGATAAATTTGTAAGGCTTTCCCGATTATCTGTCACCTGGATCTGAAATTGATCAGAGCCTTCAGCCAGGGTTTTCAGCATGCTAGCAAAGGCAGAATAAGGTTCTCCGGGACCGTTGATAAGTAATAATATTTTTTTCATATTCAGTTCCTTTGATTTAAGCCTCTTTTAAAAGAAAAAATTACTTGATTAACACAAAGATTATACTTATCAACGCTTCATCGTCAATAGAAATTTCTAAGGAAAATTTAATTATACGGCTTTAATCTTTGAAAGTTCGGATTGCATATCTACAAGGCGTTTGTAAAGACAATCGTTATCCATTAACTCATCATGTGTTCCCTGTTCGATTATTTCACCTTTTTCAAGGATTAAAAGCTTATCGGCTTTTCTAAGGGTAGAAAGTCTATGGGCAATGGCAAAAGTCGTTCGACCTTTAACCAATCGTTCAATAGCGGCTTGTATCTGGGATTCTGTAGCAGTATCAACAGAAGATGTAGCTTCATCCAGAATAAGTATGCGTGGGTTTTTGAGTATTGCCCTTGCGATAGATATGCGCTGTCTCTCTCCTCCAGAAAGTCGGGCACCACGTTCACCTACCAGTGTGTCATATCCATCTGGAAAGTTCATAATAAAATCATGGGCATTGGCAGCTATGGCTGCGGCAACAATTTCTGCTCTGGAGGCATTTGGTCTGCCATAAGCTATGTTTTGCGCTATTGTGCCATGAAAGAGGAAGGGCTCCTGAAGTACAACACCGATCTGTTCCCGCAGGGATTTCATCTTTACATTTCTTATGTCATAGTCATCAACTTTTATAGTTCCTTCAGTGACATCATAGAATCTTCCCAACAGGTTTATGAGAGTAGTTTTACCAGCACCACTGGGGCCTGAAAGGCCAATCATCTGACCAGCTTCGGCTTCGAAGCTTACACCATCTAGAGCATTTTTGTCACCATCATAACTAAAGACCACATTCTCAAAGCTTATGTCACCTTTTATGGTAGGAAGCTCAACAGCGTCTTCTTTGTCGTAAACATCGGGTTCAGCATCAATAATTTCAAAAACCCTTTCAGCAGCTGCAGCAGATCTCTGGAGCATATGATTCAAACGGGTGAGTCCTCTTATAGGACGATAAAAACGCCAAAGATAACCCATAAAGAGAGTTAGATCGCCCATGCTCATATTTCCATAAACAATACTTCTACCTCCGAAAAACTGTACCACAATTCCGCCGACGAATGTAGCAAGGCCCATAATAGGAAAATATATAGTGCTTAGTTTTGCAGCGTGCATGCTGGTTTTGAAGTAGCCTTGATTTTCTTCATTGAATCTGTCAACTTCTCTGTCTTCAGCCGCAAAAGCTTTTACCACTCTCACTCCGGGTATTGTATCGGCTAATACGGCGGATATTCCAGCCATCTGGCGCATAACCTTGTGAAATACTGTGTGCATCTTTTTGCCAAATATATATGATGCAAATGTTATCAATGGTATTGGCAGTAGAGTCAAAGCTGCCAAACGCCAGTTTGTAACGAAAAGTATAACGCACATACCCACCAGCATAAACATATCCATAACAAACTCCTGGATGCTGTTGACCACAAAATCCTGTAGTCTTTCAGTATCCCTGGAAATTCTGGACATAAGCCGACCGGTTTCTTTCTGGTTATAAAAGCTTAATGAAAGGGATTGAAGGTAAGCATATGCTGATGTTCTTAAATCAACTATAACCTTGTTTCCTAACCATCGCATCATGTAATTTCTACCTGTTCCTAAACCCGTATTGGCAAGATGAACTCCAATAGCAGCAAGAATAAGCATGGTAAGACGATTGAGCAATTGAGGATCGTATACATATGGTTCTCCGGCTTTTCTGGCTATTTCCAAAGCCGTTACTGCCGGCACAAAGACCGTATCCATTATATACTTGGTAATTATCTGAGGAATAAGCCCTAGACCAGCCGTAGCCAGAGATATTATAAAGGCTATGACTGCTACATACCAGTAGGGCTTGAGATAGCTGAATAACCTTATAAGAAGAGTTCTTTTTTCCAGACAATCGGGACATGTTCCCCGACGCATAATTTTACCACACTTTTCACAGCGACGGACATCCTTTCTGCCATGTCCAAAGTCCCGTCCATGTCCTTTGTCTTTATCTGATGGCTTACCATATCTTTCCATTAAGCGATTGACAACCCGGGGAATCTCGTCGATCTGATTTTCGCGAAAAGCTGTTTTGGAAAACCTCAGTATTTCCAGGGCCTTTCCCTGAATTTTAACCTCTAGAATTCCATTTCCCACATAATTCTTAAGGTTTATTTCCTCTATCTCAGATATATGCAATTCATATATTGGTTTTGGGGTTTTGAAATTATTACCGTTAAGAACATGGATTTTTTCATCAGTGGCCAGAAACCAGCAATCCTCAAAATCCCCTTCAACATTCATATCACTAAAAACAGCTACCTGGAGCTTTGAACCGTTTCCTGAAATTCTATCAACATATTCCTGGATCGATCTTGGCATTTCCTCTTTGGGTATTATAGGCAATGTTTGATCTGAAACAGGTTGTTTCATTTTTATTCTCCCTGAATATTTTTATGCTACTTTTTCATCTGCTTCAATTACTCCATCCCGAAGCCGAATGATGCGTTGAGAATAAGCGGCGATTTCATTTTCATGTGTAACCATGAGAATTGTATTTCCAGCTACATTAAGCTGTTGAAATACGCTCATCACTTCCTTTCCAGACTTAGTATCTAAATTTCCTGTTGGTTCATCGGCAAAGAAAATAGATGGTTTTGTGACTAATGCTCTGGCAATTGCCACTCGTTGCTGTTGACCGCCAGATATCTCATTAGGTTTATGATCAACCCGGTCGGCCAGACCGACAGTGTCCAAGGCTTCGAGGGCACGCCTTCTGCGTTCACGTCGAGAAACCTTAGCATAAATCAAGGGTAGTTCCACATTATAAAGAGCCGATGTTCGGGGAAGTAAATTATAGGCCTGAAATACAAATCCGATTTTACGATTGCGTATAGCAGCAAGACGGTTTTCTGAAAGCTTGGCCACTTCATCACCATCCAGTTTATAAGAACCATCGGTTGGTTTGGAAAGACAGCCCAGTATATCCATCAATGTGGATTTACCTGAGCCTGAAGGTCCCATAATTGAGACGAATTCACCTCTGTCCACGTTAAAATCTATTCCCCGCAGGGCGCGCACCTCAATAGTTCCCATTTTGTAATTTTTTGTTAAATCCTGCGCTTCTATTAACATCAATAATCCTTCCTTAGAATCTTTTAACTTTTGCCCAGGTTTCGCAAATCTTATCCTTTGATTCTACTGGCAGTAAACCTATAAAACCACCGTTCATAATATTTTTTATTTCATCCTGATCCAGAGCTATATTAAAAATGGCAATTTCATCGAGGATTCCTGAAAAATATCCTGCTGGATCCCCGCGCCCGATTCTTAGTTCCCCTTCACTGGCTTCAACAATACCGGTAGCCGGGGTAGATGCATCCAATTCGCCATTAACGTAGATCTTAACCTCAGCCCCATCATACGTCATGGCCAGATGTATCCACTCACCGTCAGGTAAACTGGTAGCTCCAATTATATCGGAAACCTGTTGTGTTTCTGTTTTCAGGAAGATAAAGGGTAAACTTGTATTATGAACGCCTAAAATATAAATACGTGGATTTTCCGGCGTTTTACGAACAATATGATTCCAACCAGAGGGCCAACCATCAGCTTTTAACCATGCAACTATACTCATTGCTTCGCTGCCTATATCAAGGCTGTCAGAATCCTGGGCAGATAAATAGCCATCGGAACCATTAAATAATATCCCATGGCCAAATTTGCCCGTTGTCCATTCAACTCCACCGTTAAATACAGCGTCGTTAACATTTGGGCTGGAGTCTTTGGCTGTTTCCCCACTTCCCTCATCGAATAGCCACATAGCCATAATACTGTCCGGATCAACTTCTGCCTGAACTATAAATGTAACAAAAACAAACCATATGATCACAAAAACAACAGATATTTCTGATTTTTTATGCCGCATCTGTAATTCCTTTCCTGAATAATATTTACTCATATTTTAATGCTTCAGTAGGACTTAAGCGCGCTGCTTTTCTGGCTGGATAAAGGCCGAAGAAGATACCTACGCTTACGGCCACAGCAAAGGCAATTAAAGCGGTGATTCCAGAAAATACCACGGGCCACTGGGTATTTTCCCAAACCAGGTCAGAAATGAGTTTTGCCGTACCTCTACCCAGGAATATACCGACCACTATTCCAAGCAAACCACCACCCAGGCTTAGAGTTGCGGATTCGACCAGAAACTGTAACATAATATCACTTCTTCTTGCCCCAAGAGCTTTACGTAATCCTATCTCTCTTGTGCGTTCGGTAACAGATATAAGCATAATATTCATGATACCAATACCGGCCACCAGAAGGGCTATACTGGCTATTCCTCCAAGCATGAGCTTCATAATCAAACCAACGCGTTCTGCTGTGGCCAATTCTTCAGTGGCCATCCAGATTTCATAGATGTTTCCGGGACCTGGATGTTGTTTACTCAAAATCTGGTTGATTTGAAATACAGCAGCTTCTATCTGCTTGACATCTGCAACTTCGGCCCGGATACGCTCTACTTCATTATCACCGGTTACTCTTTCCTGAAAGGTTGTTAAAGGTACTACTATTGTGTCATCCCAGCCTTCAGTTGCCCCCTCGTCACCTTTAGCCTCCATTATTCCAATAACTCTGAGACTTACATCGAAGGAATCTCCCCATCTTTGACGAAAACGCTGGGCTTTTATTACCTGACCAATCGGATCCAATTCATCGAAAAGGTCTGTAGCCAACTGGGAACCAATTACACACACTAATGTACTGTTATCCATATCTAAATCAGATAGAAAACGCCCTTTCATTACATACCAGTTGCGCAGCCTTTGATACCCAAGAGTTGCTCCAACGATACGCGCGTCTTTTGAACTACCTTCAAAAGTGGCGTTCACATCGTCAGTATCCAGTTCACCAACCGCAACCGTAACCATTTCAGAGTTTTCTATAGCTGAAATATCAGGATTTACTAAATCCTCTGCTCGATTAAAGCGCCATCGCCTTGTTCTAACTGCTTGATTGGCTGTTTGAGTCAGCGTTCCACCTCTGCTGCTGCGAGACCAATCGTTTCGATATATTTCTACAATATTAGTTCCGCCTGTCTGTTGTATTTCCTCAAGGGTTAAAGCCCGCGCACCATCACCAATAGCAACCACACTTACAACAGCGGCGATGCCTATTACAATTCCTAATACAGTAAGAATGGCACGCATGGGATGTTTGCGTAAACCCGAAAAACCTATAAATAAACCATCAAATAAACCCATTTTCTCACTCCGTTCTAAGAGCTTCTACAGGAGCCAATTGAGAAGCACGAACTGCAGGATATAGACCAAAAAATATTCCAATAGCGGCGGAAAACCCCAGGGATATTATTGCCCAGAAAACAGGAAGGGCTGAGGGCCAGTTTACTGATTTTATTATAAAGCTTGTGACGATCCAGGCAACTCCTGAACCAAATAAAACACCCAACAATAGACCTAACACTCCTCCGATGGAACAAAGGAGAACTGCTTCGATTAAAAATTGTATAAGAATATCATAAGGCCTGGCTCCAATTGCCTTGCGCAGTCCGATTTCCCTGGTGCGTTCTGCTACTGAAACAAGCATTATATTCATTATTCCTATTCCACCGATAAGCAATGAAAAAGCCGCTACTCCTGTAAGCAATATTTTAATTATCTGATTTATTTGTAAAACAAAATCCAGACCACTGGCTACATCCCGAGTGCTAAAAAATAATTCGTTGCGATGTCGTTTTTTTAGAATTTCTGTAGCCTCTGCTATAGCTTTTGGTACATGATTAATGCTTTTTGCCTGCACAGATAAGGACGATATATAATCATTTCCTGTAAAACGCTTTTGTACTGTAGTTATAGGCAGAAAAATCTCATCATCAAGGTTAAATCCATACCTGAGACTTCTACCGCGGGTTTCCATAATACCAACAACTTTGAAGCGCTGGTTGTTGACCCTGATTTCAGTATTCATAGGATCTTCATCAGGATCATATAATTCGGTCAATACATCCTGCCCCAAAACACATACGGAAGTACCGTATTCAATATCGGTATCAGAAATAAATCTACCTTTAGCTGTATTCCATTTCATGGCTTTTCTGAAATCTGAGTTTACTCCCTGATAACCGGCATACATCTCCCGCATATCAAGACCACTTCCTCTGCTAAGACGAACTCCCCAGTGTCTGTTAATAGAAGGTACAACGTGTTTTACAGAAGGACATTTTTCCTCAATAGCCAAGGCATCTTCATATGTAAATCGCTCTTCGCTGTTATTGCGAACCCATCTTCCATTTCTCTGGATATATCTTGATCGGCGAAAGCGTATCATGGTTGCTCCACCGATTTTCTCCGAATCTTCCATTATAATAGTCTTTGCGCCATCCCCAATGGAAATCATACCAATAACCGCAGCAACGCCAATCATTACACCCAGCAAAGTCAGGAAAGTGCGCATTTTATGGCTCATTAAAGCCCTAATTCCAGAAACGAGGCTCTCTATAAGGTTCATATTATCCCTCTACCTCCGTCTTCTATTCATTCCTTCTTCAGGTATCTGAGGAAGCTGGACCAGAACTTTATCTCCTTCATTCAAACCATCCAGAATTTCTACGAACATGTCATTCTGTCCTCCTACCTGTATATACTTTTTATTTTCGCTCTTATTATCGTCATCTGAGGATTCATCCTGCTTTCCATTTGATGGTAAAAGCACGTAATATTTTTCGCTTCTTGATTGCCCACCGGGTGAAGTTCCACTTCCTCTGCCGAAACTGCGTTCGGATTTTACAGCTTCAATAGGCAAAACCAGGGCGTTTTTGTGTTCCAGAACAATTATATCCACATCCGCAGTCATACCCGGGCGCAATTCTTTTGGAGAACCTAAGACAGCTATTACCACCTGGAAATATATTATATTATCTCTCGGCTGTCCACTGGGGGATATTTCCCTTACTTCTCCCTGGTATATACGATCCGGATAGGCACGGATCCGTATTTCTGCTTTTTGACCTACCTTGAGTTTTTCCATATCCACTTCGTTAATAGATGTTTCTACAACCATCTGGGATAAGTCCACGATCTCCATAATAGGAGGACTCTGGGAAAATGCAGAACGTCCTGATGTTACAATTTCGCCTTCTTCAACCTCCAGATTAATAACTATGCCTGACATAGGGGCTATAATTTTTGTCCATTCAAGGCGTTCATTTGCATTTTTGAGATTACTCTGATTTCGCAAGAGATTAGCCTCTGCACTTTTAAGAGAAAAACGGCTAATATCCTTTTCATCTTCAATACTTTCCTGAAGCTGTTTTAATCTTCTTTCGGCATTTTTTAACTGGGTTAAGGTCTGTTCTTCCTGGGCAGCACGAGTTTGCTTTAACAATTCCAGATTTTCTTCCTCCAGTTTGATAGTTGCCTCACGCATCTGGACTGATTTTTTCCGCATGTTTATCCCTTCTTCCTGGGATTTGACAGTTTCTTTTTGGGAAAGCACACGCTTTTGAGCTGAATCATACCTTGATACGGCGTTAGCATAAGCTGCTTGGGCATCTTCCATTGATTTTTTAGATATATATTTTTTCTCAAATAGTTCCTTATTGCGGTTTAGTTCTGATTCTGCGTTATCCATATCCACTTTGGCTGCCGATTCTGCCTGTTCTGCTTCACTGAGGGTGAGTTGTGCCTGTTTCAGAGATATTTCGGCCTGACGCAAGGATATATTGTCCTGTTCAAGGGCTTCTTTTGAATTTTGAATCTCTGTTCTCTGCTGGGACAACAGCTGTAAGGTTGTGGCCTTTTCCACCTCATAGCTGGTTTTTGCCTGCGTAACAGTGTCAATCTGCTGTTGTAAACCGTTATCCAACTCTTTTATTCTTATATCAAGTGAGCGTCTGGATTGTTCCAGTTGTGCCTGAGCTGCTGAAACATTAGCCTCGGCCTGTTTCATTTCCTCTCTTATCTGCTCATCATCTATTTGAAGCAAAAGCTGTCCTTTTTCCACGAAATCCCCCTCTTTAACAAGGAGCTTTTCGATTTCACCTTCCACATTGGATTTTACTTCCACAGCAATCAGGGATTCTAGGTTTCCTGATGCGTTAATTTTAACTACAAAATCAGCCTGTTTGACAACCTCAGTTTTTTGCTCCATTTCGATATTTTTTTCACCACATGCCGGGAGAAAAATAAAAATCAAAGCAAGATAAAGGATTGCAAACACTATAATTGCTTCAGAATTTTTCTTCACGATTTTAAGCCTCCTTCAATTTCTTTAATCGCTTGACTTATATATCGCCGTATCCACTCATTGGATTCGGTTTTCATCATTTTATTTAGCATTGGCAAAGCCTTTTTGGAACCAAGGTTTCCCAATGAAATAATAACCTGGGATTTTACAGAATCTTCTGTATTATTCATAAGTTTTTTAATCAAAGCATTTTCAACTTTTTCACCTTTAAAACGGCCTAAAGCGGCTGCTGCGGCTGCCTGAATATCTACTTCTTTATCATCCATAGAACCCACAAGCACATCTATTGCCTTTTTATCTTCTGTATCAGCCAGGGCGGAGACAGCGAAGCGACGTATGGAATCATTTCCATCTTTAGTCGCTTCAACTATAACGGGAAAAGCCGTCTCGTCACCTATTTTACCGAGAATCTGCAATATATATGTTCGTATATCCACAGATCCTGTCTCAAGATGAGAGATCAGCCATCGGGTCAACCACCTTCGCCAAAAACTTGCATTTTTATGCTGAAACGATTCCATATCATCTCTACTTCTGATATATTGTATACAGTTGATATACAAACAGATGTATAATCAACTATATTGGTAAAAAAATTATTAATTACGGAGATTATCATGAAGTTTTGTCAAAACTTCCCTGAGAGTTTCCAGATCATCAGGATCAATCCCCTGCTGGGCTTGCAAAGCAGTTTTTCGGATAATTTCTGTCAAATCTTCCTGAAGTCTCTTAGCTTTGTTAGTTAGATAGATCAGATTCTGCCTTCGATCCAATCTATCAGGAACTCTAACTACCAGGTCTCGTTTTTCCATAGAGTCGATAATCCTAGTAATAGAAGTCTTATCTTTACGGGCAACATCGGCCAGGTCTTGCTGTCTTTGTCCATCTTTATGCCATAAGCATCTTAAAATACGCCACTGTTCGCTTGTCACATTATGACCAGCTTTAGTAAAACTATGATTCAGCTTTGCTCTGAAAGCCTTAGATACCCATTTTATTAATGAAAATAAAGGTTGTTCGGAACTTTGATCTTGATCTTGCATATGTTTTAATCCAACTGTACTTTGAGGATATTATATACTAATTTTATTGGTTGCATAATCAACAGTTGTGCATTATACCAGATTAATAATTAAGTGTCAAGTAGGATTTTTAATTTGTGATATTGAAACATAAAAAACTATTTGTTATACTAGCAGTATATAAATTATAACATTTCCAGTAATTAATTATAAATACGATTGGAGAATAATATGAATAAATACAGAAGAATAATTCCCTGCCTTGATGTAAAGGACGGCAGACTTGTCAAAGGAGTTCATTTTGTTGATTTGCAGGACGTAGGAGATCCGGCTGAAATAGGGGCAAAGTATTCTCAGGAAGGTGCAGATGAGATAGTTTTTCTGGATATAACAGCTACTGTGGAAAAACGTAAAACAATGGTTGATGTGGTAAGAAGAACAGCTAAAGGAATTGAAGTGCCTCTGGCTGTGGGCGGCGGAATAAGCTCTTTATCAATTATTGACGAACTTATTAACGCAGGAGCTTCTAAAGTTTCCATAAATACTGCCGCCGTAAAGAATCCTGACTTTGTGATAGAAGCTGTAAAAGAATTCGGAAGCGAATGTGTTGTTATTGCTATTGACACCAGAAAATCTGATTCATTGGATTCTGGATTCGAGGTAATGATAAAAGGTGGCAGAGAAGGCGTTGGTATTGACGCCGTCGAATGGGCAAAGAGGATGGAAGGCTCGGGCGCGGGGGAAATATTACCTACAAGCATGGATACCGATGGAGTTCAGCAAGGATATGATATACCTATGACTAAAGCCATCGCCGAAGCTGTTAGTATACCTGTCATTGCATCGGGCGGAGCTGGAAATCTTGAACATTTATATAAAGCTATAACAGAGGCAAAGGCAGACGCTGTTCTGGTTGCCTCTGTATTCCACTTTGGGAAACATACAATCGCCGAAGCAAAAGAATATTTATCCCGTAAAGGTATATCTGTAAGAATGTAAAAATTATAACCATAGGTTTATGTCTTTTTAAGACATAAACCTATGACCAAAGCAATTTGGAGGATTTCATGAAAACCGCTTGTTCCACTGCCGCATTTACCAAACAACCTCTTGATAAAACTCTTAAAACGATAGGTAAAATGGGCTTTGGTTATGTTGACCTACTGATGATGGAAAACTGGGCTCATATCAACCCATCAGAGCTTTCATCTGATCCCATTTCAAAAGCAAAACAGACAATAGAATTACTCATGGAAAATTCCCTTATAGCAGTTGCTATAAACGCCAACCTTAGCAATCCCATCAATACAGGAAATGCTGAAGTTCATAAAACCAATATGGCTGAAACAGAAGCTTTGGGTATCTTTGCTGAAGAGATCGGAATACCTGTCCTGGTGCTACAGCCAGGAAGGATAATAGACGAATTAGGTCCTGAAAAATCCCGGCAGAACTCTATACAGGCTTTAAAGGATATGGTTGAAGTGACTGATAAGTATGGTATAGTCCTGGCCATCGAAACTCATGTAGATTCCGTTGCGGAAAAATACGCAGATTCACTGGCAATGATAGAAGCTGTTCCGGGGCTTAAATTGGCCTATGATCCCAGCCATTTTATAATGACACAGCAAAGTTT
>WJIO01000030.1 GCA_014730235.1 Candidatus Poribacteria bacterium | reverse complement strand
TTTTATTGCTGTTTTGTTATTATTTTCTTTGTCTGAAGTACATTCTGAATCTACTGAAAAAACCAAAATACACGAAATCAAAAAAGAAACTAAGCCGATCCCTGAACCCGCTATAAAAAAAACTGAGGATAAGCCAAAACCTGCTCAAACTGAAGAATTAGAAAAAACGGAGAAGAAAGATGATGATCAGCCATACTACAGTATTCAGGTAGGGGCTTTTTCCCGACAGCGGAACGCTGAAAAAATTATAAATAGACTGAAAAGCAAGGGATATACCGTTTATATGCTTGAACCTGTGCCGGGAGAAAGCGCTTTATATAAGGTCAGAGTTGGTAAATTTAAGTCGAGAACCGACATGGTAGACGTTGTAGAGATTTTAAGGGATGTGGAAAAATTACCTATTGATGTTGTTTATGTGAAATGATCTGATCAATACAAAGGATATCAGCTCATATATTATTTGTCATTAACCATCATTTTAACGGTATTTTCTAAACACATTTTTCATTTTTTTACGATTACGGAATTTAAACTCTGGATGAGTATTTAATGGAAGGATACCAAAAAACAACCCCCGGTTCAACATTAATGTTGAACCGGGGGTTGTTTAAACAGCTGGAGAGATATGATTTCAGCCGGTATTACCTCTGGCTATACCATATCCTGCGTAGAATTCCAACAGGTTTTCTTTGCTTTCTTTCAGCTTTTCCTGGATTTTTCTCCAGGATATCTGCTGCCATTTTTCATAATTACGGTATTTAATCTGGTCTTTTATGTGCTGAATCTGGGCTTTCATGTGGGTATAACGGGCGCAGTATGTCAGGTATTCACCAATAATATACCAGTAACCGTTAGTAATTAAACCATAACGCTTTTTGGCTATATTATGTGCTTCTCTAAGATTTTTCCAGTAACTTAAGGCGTTTTCTTTTGTTAAGATACGCAGAGCGGAATATATTTTTCCATCTATAGCATCGGGTATGTCTTTTACCTCTACATCTATAAGATTAAGAGCTTTTTTTACCCTTGTAAAGAAAGCGTTTTCTTCGTATATTCCCTCTAAAATTTTCAGATAGCTTTTTTCAGCTTCCTCTTCTGTTATATTATATGGTATAAAATTCATTGTGCCATCAGAATTATTACCTGTTGCATTTTCAGCAAGACGTCCTTCGTGCTTCATACGATCCCAGAGCCTTGTATTTGGTAAAGCCTGTAGAAGCCCTACCATTACAGTTGGAACATTTGTGCTGTTTATGAATTTAATTAGATCATCAGCCGATTCAGTTGTATCTGAATCAAATCCATATATAATTCCCATCATGAGATTTGTTCCGGCTTCTTTTGAGATGAGAGACAGCTTTTCCTGGGTGGATTTTTCTCCCCTTAGATTTTGCCTTTTACCAGTTTCAACCAGGGCTTTAGTATTATTGGTTTCTACACCGATGAAGTTATCAATAAAATACGTCTTGCGAAGCCAGGTTCTGAGTTCCTTCATTATAGGGGTATCGTCGGATAGGTTTAGTGATACTTCGCTGTATTTAGGGAATTTATAGCCTAATTCTTTCTCTAAATCATATATTCTTTTTAAAAGCGGTATTACTTCTTTTGGTTTACCAATAAGATTATCATCAACAATAAATACTGTTCCCTTCCAGTTAAGCTCAAACATCTGGCGGAAAGCTGCTTCTGTATGTTCCCAGGGTGCCATGCGCTGTTTATGACCAAAACGGGCTGTAATATCGCAAAATTCGCAGTTAAAGGGACAACCCCTGGTAATCTGTACGGCCATGCTTTGATAATTATCTAAACTAATACATGAGTAATCGGGCTGGAAGAATTTTTCAGGAGGGGTATGAGTTCCTTGATAATATTTTTCTGCATTTCCATGAAAGAGGCCTTGGAGAAGATCATCAATAACCATCTCAGCCTCATTTTCTACAAGATGATCTGCTATCTTCATAAGAGGTGATTTTTCATCGACAATTGTACCGCCAGCTATGAGCTTTTTGCCCATAGACTTAACCAATTTTGCATCTTCGATAAATCCTGTGCTCTGGGCGATCATACCTCCCATATAAACATGGTCGGTATCCTTTAGCAGTTCTTCAAGGGGTTTTGGATTAACATTTCTGTCAATAAGTTCAAGGTGGTCGTAATAGGGTTTAAGGTGATTGAATAACCCCATTAAACCCAGAGGCGGAAGCGAGCGTTTTGGTAGACCAAATTCGTTCTTGCGGATATATTTTTTTAATGTACGCTCAAAACTCCAAAAAGTATTTTCGTAAAATTTAGGGTATATGAGGGTTGCTTTTTTCGCTATCTTATTTATCATCAATAACCTCGGTTTTAGTAACCTTCAATATAACTAAACGTAAAATATCCTTTTAGACTTAGGGGGTATAATATTATACCCCCTAAGTCTAATTAATACCTAAATATTGGCAAAGGATTCTTCTTTATTTATATAATTTTGAAAGAGAACTAGAATCTTGAGCGGGAGTTAAATCCTCCGGACCTTCCTCCACCGCGACTCCTTGGCTCTCTAGCGTCATCAACTTTAAGCATACGGCCGTCAAGGTCTGTGCCGTTCATAGCTTCTTTAGCTTTTTGCGCGTCTTCCTCTTGGGAAAATTCTACAAAACCGAATCCTCTTGATCTATCGGTATCCCGGTCTCTTATAACTACAGCAGAAACGACTTCTCCATACTGAGAGAATGCTTCTTCTAATTGTTGATCGGTTGTGTCGAAGTTCAGATTGCCAACATAAAGCTTATTAGCCATTATCTATATCCTTCCTTTGGATATGTCGCGAATATACCTGACATCACAGCTAATCTGTGTATGCAAGATTCGCATCGTACGAACTAAAGAGAAATGTTATATTCATTTCCCGTCAAGCCTGTTTTGTCATTAAAGTAATATATGAAAACAGACTAAATGTGAACTCTAGCAAAAGGTATTTGTTATAGAAAATGGATGTGCAAAAAGGATAGGAATTTCGGTAAGACAGAAACTCGAACATGCTATTTCGCAGCAAGCAAATTTTCCTAACGCTGCCTAAACTCAGATTCACGCATATAATTATACCAAAATAAATAAAAACTGTCAAACTATTTTCAGGATTACCAAGCAGAAATTTCTTGTTCGTGAAGTCTTTTGAACAGGTCAAAAACTTACTATACATGTCACCCTGTTCCTCGCAATGACATAGGGTTGTGAAATTTATGCCTGGTGATATTGACTAACCTGTCTCAATTTAGTGTAATAAAGATAAGAAACTTCTTTATGCTGTCATTCCTGCGAAAGCAGGAATCTATAAGCTTAGCATTACTACTGGATTCCTGCTTTCGCAGGAATGACAGGTTGAAAAAATTTTCAAATTATTATCATACTCAAACCGGAAGAGCCAAAGTTTTCACGGACATAAATTTTCTGCTTATACAAACTTTACGCCTGGAACGGATAAACTTTTATTGACTTGTAGAACCTGAATCTGATAAAATAGGTTACAGAGGCAAATTTTTCTTATCTTACCAGAATCACTTGCATGTTCAAAAGACTGTCAATTCACACTTCTACTGAATTAGTATCAACTATTTTGTATCCGGGGAGGGTTCGGCGAGACCAGAATGTCCAGATCCCGAGTAACAGCCAAAGCTATCGTCATAGGTCTTATACTGATGCCGGGGTTTGTCTATCTGGTGGCTTTGCAGGAGATGATATGGCACGCTCTGCACTGGACTTCCATGTCTTTGCCTCAGCTTGGTATATTCGTCATCGCCGTATTTGTAGCCCTTAACTTCCTGCTTAAAAAAGTCTTAAATATTCAATTATTTACGCAGAATGAGATACTTATAATATACGTCATGTTAGCCGCAACAACGGCCTTTACCGCTCATGATAACATGGTGTGTCTCATGGGCGTTTTAACCCATGCCTTCTGGTATGCCACGCCGGAAAATGATTGGGTAAATCTCTTTCATAACTATCTGCCCAGATGGCTGGTTATTGATAATCCCCGGGCCACAAGGGATTTTTATAAGGGTGAATCAAATTTTTTCATTCCTGAGTATGTTGAAAGCTGGCTTCCAGTTATGCTTGCCTGGTCGTTCCTTATCTGTCTGCTGTTTTTTATGCTCCTTTGCATAAACGTCATAATAAGGAAAAGATGGATAGAACAGGAGAGACTTTCATACCCCATTATTCAGATACCCCTGCGAATGACCGAACCGGGTTTTAAATTTTACAGGCTTAAGTTGATGTGGATAGGGTTCGGAATAGCCGGATTTATTAGTATTATCAACGGTCTTAATTTTATGTATCCCTCCATTCCGGTTATACCCATCAAAGACCCAAGTTACGATCTGGGACGCTTCTTTACCCGTCCTCCGTTAAATGCTGTGGGTTCTATGCCTATACGCTTTTATCCCTTCCTTATAGGTCTTTCTTTCCTTATACCTTTGGATATGACATTTTCTACATGGTTCTTTTTCCTGTTTCGGAAATGGGAGCGGGTTTTCGGAAGGATAATGGGTTGGGGTAATATACCCCGTTATCCCTTCTTTGGAGAGCAGGCCACCGGGGCCATGCTGGCCCTGTGCGTGGTTGCGTTATGGGCCAGCAGGAGCCATCTTAAAGACGTATTTCTAAAAGTCATCGGCAGGTCAAAGTTGGATGATTCAAACGAACCCATGAGCTATAGGACGGCGGTAATAGGTATAGTTCTTGGAATGGCTGCACTGATGTTCTTTTGTCAGGAATTAGGTATGTCTTTATGGTTAATTCCTGTTTTCTTTGGCCTGTATTTCGCCATATCCATAAGTATAACCCGGATGCGTGCCGAGATGGGGCCTCCCCTTCATGCAATACTGCTGGTTAATCCCCAGACGGTGATTATATCTGTTTTCGGGACACGACGATTAGGGCCAAATAACCTTGCTCTACTTTCCCTTTTTTACTGGTTCAACAGGTTCAACAGAAGTCACCCCATGCCGCACCAACTGGAAGCCTTTAAGATGGCGGAACGAACCGGAGCCAAAACCCGAAGGATGGCACTGGCCATGCTTCTGGCCATTGTTATAGGGGTTGTGGCCACGTTCTGGATATATCCCTACACTTTATACAAATATGGTGCGACTACTGCCGGGGAACTTCTTGGGGCGGGATGGCAGGCTTACAATAACCTGAGCGGATGGCTTAATCATCCCAGACCTGTTGATACCACAGGACTGACTATAACAGGAACCAGCTTTATATTCTCTATCATGATATGGTGGGCCAGAACAAGGTTTTTATGGTGGCCCTTTCATCCGGCGGGATATATTCTGGGTATCAGTTCCGGAACGATTGACGTTTATTGGTTCACATTACTTACAACCTCTGTGATAAAATGGGTTATAATAAAATTCGGCGGATTGAAAATGTATAACAAAGCCCTGCCGTTCTTTATGGGACTGGTGGTGGGGGATTTTGTCGTGGGATGTTACTGGGGGATCATGAGCTTAATTGTGGGAGAGCCTTTATATACTACCTGGTTTTGAAAAAAACTGTCTCATGCGGTTACTAAAACCGCATGAGACAAATATTTGCTACTCTTTGTATGACTCCATAAGCTTTTCTATCTGCTCTTCTGTCAAAGCCTCTCCGTATCCTACAAGTTGAATTTTCGCCTCTTCTTCATTTTCGATAGGAACCCATTTGTCCCCAACTTTATTCAGATAGACCCATTTCAGATTTTCATGGATTACAGGAGCAATACCTTCCCAGTGAACCACTTCACCATTCTTAATGGACATCATAGATACGGATTCATCCTTCTCGATAATTTTCATACCCTTGTTGCCATGACATTTATTACAGCTTTTGCCCTTTGAATTTATTGCGTGGGTAAAATATGGTGTATATGATCAAATTTTTATGTCAATAAAAAATAACATATATTTTCCATTTTTTGTTGATCTGTAAGTTAAATTTTGGTAGAATGTCAATACGATTTTCCATATAGTAATCGTTAAAAAATGAATGCAATTTAGTTGTCATTCCTGCTTTCGCAGGAATGACATATTTTGTAATTTACCATCATGGTAAGGGTATTATTCTAAACACATTTTTCATTTTTTAACGATTACATATAACATAGATGCTAATAATATAACATTCCATAGGGGGATCTAATTATGTTAAATTCAGCTAAGATGATTTTATTGGTCTGCATATTAATGATTTTTGTATGCGGTAGTGTTTATTCTGGAACGTTTTTTGATGATTTTGAAAATCCAAACGACTTCTGGGTTGTAGGCATGGGAGAATGGGCGATTGAGGGTGGAGTCTACCATCAAACCGACACAACTTCAAATGGAGCCAGAGGGCTTTTCAGTTATCTGGAAGGTTCAGAGAACTGGGGAGATAATTTCACTATAGAAGTTATGGTGAATATAATTACCAGCGGGGTTGAAAGCCAGCTTGAAGCCGGTATTATGTATAAATGGCAGGATAAGGATAATCAGTATCATGTAGTATTGGACAATAACGATTCAATTGTTCGTATCAACAACTGTTTTAACGGCAATTGGCAGGCAAACCAGAACATGCCTTTCGCCTTTGGGCTGGATGAATGGCACAGCATCAAGGTTGTAGTTGAAAATAACGAACATGAAATTTACATTGATGATGATTTAATAAAAGAATATGCAAGAGATGTGGATGATAAGGTTGGTTTTATAGGGTTAAAAACCCTTGGTTGTGAGGCATCTTTTGATGACTTTAGAGTCACAGGCCCCGGTGTGCCCGATTCCGGCGTTAATTCACCTGTAGAATATGCGGGTAAGCTTGCCTCTACATGGAGTAGTATAAAGATTTATTGAAATATAGATAAGTTTAAACATTTTGATTCTTCCGGGTTTAGTGTGGTAATAATTGAAAATGCTCTCAGCTTGTCATTCCTGCAAAAGCAGGAATGACAGCATAAAGAAGTTTCTTATCTTTACCACACTAAACCCGGAAGAACCAAAATGTTTTAAAGGTTTTATATTCTTCTAAATATTAAAGAAATAAGTAGCCTTAATCGAAGCTGTCGGAAGGGAATACTGAATTCCGCCGCCCATCCCTGGGAATTACGCTTTGCGGCGCAGTCCCAGACCGCGTCCCAGTTCAGGTGAAAGTTGCCGTTATCGGTTATCCGGGCATCGGCCTGGCCCCCAGTGCGTTTGTACCGAAATAATACGCGCTCCGCAAGTCGTGATGGGTGTCAAAGATGAACCGGACAAAGTCGTTAGCATCCCAAACCCCCTCATGATCTCGACGCATTTCCGTTGCCACCACCTTCTCAGGCTCAGTATCGTAACACATTATCCCAACATATATGTTTTCATTATCATAAACAATACTGATAGCAGTGTTTTGGTTCATAGGTTGGCCCATGTCCGGTTTGCTCTGTATAAATCCTTCCGAAGGTTTGACCTTCTTCCAGGCCAGATCATCCAGAACTCCATCGATTTTTGGCGGCGTTTTAACCCTTACAGCTACGATCTGTCGTCTTTCTATATCCTCAGCTAAAGTAAACGAAGTTATTATAAAAACAAAAGAGATAATCAGAATAGCGGCTTTACTCATTGTGATTCTCCTGGTTTTTTAGATTACCCATTTGGCTGTCTTACCGATTTTTTTGGCCAGTATGGAATTTAGCCAGCCAATATGATGCTGCGTATGTCTTATATTATAAACAAGACGGTGAGCTGGAGTTGGGCCTGTCCAGTGGAAAGGATTTTTGCCTTCAAGATATTCAATGGTCATATTGTTAAGGGCGGCGTTGCAGTGTTTTTTTACAACCTCAAGATATTTCTGCATCTGTTTTCGCGAAACGGCTTTTTTCACATCGTGGGTGAGATCAAAGGCATTTTCCTCCGCAAAAGTAGGTTTTTCAAAGCTTTCTATAGATTCACTGATATAAAAGTCGGTGTAACCAATTGTATGATATAGCTGCTGCCAGAAGGGCGGACCATCAGTTTTATCATCCCAGAGTTCATCAGGGCATAGCTCGATTATTTCACCCAGCATTTCCAACAAGGCATTGTAATTAGTACGACAGACATCAATAAATAGTGAATTTTGCATATTCTTTCCCCTATTAAGTAATCGTTAAAAAATGGATATAATTTAGTTGTCATTCCTGCTTCAAGCTTTTTCAAAAAGCTTGAAGCAGGAATGACAGCATAAAGAAGTTTCCTATCTTTACAACACTGAACCCGGAAGAGCCATATATCCTTAGGCATTCATACTTTACTATTACTGGGTATACTTTTCTATATATTCACCATCTAATGGTGGGGAACTGGAATATTAATCAAATTGTTTTAATAAAAGCGGGCCGATAACACGATTTACCATAAGGGGCATTTTTCTTAATATGGAGCATCCAAGTTGGATTTTGGGTTCATTTGTATCAACAATCGGAATTTCTAAATTTTTCCTCATGAAATAATAATAGGACATAGTTTTGTTCTGCGACCCCCAGTTCGATTTAAAGAAAAGAAGACCCTCGTTATCAGGTGGAGTAACTCCAAAATCGAAAATTTTATGTCCCATTTCATGAGCTTCCTGTATTTCAGTCCAGATTATAAGATTTTGCGGTCTGAGTCTATATATTTCACGATTTTCCTTAGATCCTACAATTGCAGCGGTGGCAGTTTTGTTATGATATAAGACTAATTCGGCAGTGATAAATTGATCCTTAAAAAATGCCATATAAAGCTTAGCTTTACCTGAAGTATGTAATATATAATATATTGATTTAAATAATTCATACGGAAATGCGGGTAAACCCAGTTTTTTACGAGTTTCCAGGGCCAATCGGTAATGTATTCTATAATGCTGAAGGTTTTTAGCCCTAATAATTTCCAGACCACTGCGCCTGGCTTTTTTTGTGGCTTCTTTTGCTGACTTTCTGAATTTTTTCCATACTTCATCTATAGGCACAGAAAGGTCCACAGTGGAACGGATAAAGTGTTCATGGCGTTTAAAATCCGGAATTTCCGGGAGATCATAGCCATGCCTGATTTCAAGATACATGCAATCCCTGGAATCAGCAATCTTTTTGGCAAAATCCAGCATTGCCAGCAATGATTTATCGTCCTTGTATAATACCTTAACAAAATAGCAGTAAGGAACAGAAACAAGTCTTTTTCTGTCAAAAGCTGCATTTACCTCAAATAATGGTAAAGCACCAACAATATCTTTACCTTCATAAGCAACAATGTAAAAGGGACGATGCCCAAAAGCCGTTTGTATGACATCCCGCCATTCCAGAGTGTGGTGAATAGTGGCATCGGGATGGGAGTTTATGAATTCTTTATATGATTCTTCCTGCCTCAGTTTTAAAATACCTGCGCGCATAAGATTAGACCTCCTTGTATACCCGAATGATTATTTTGGTTCTTCCGGGTTCAGTGTGGTAAAGATAGGAAACTTCTTTATGCTGTCATTCCTGCTTCAAGCTTTTTGAAAAAGCTTGAGCAAAAAGGA
>WJIO01000326.1 GCA_014730235.1 Candidatus Poribacteria bacterium | reverse complement strand
TGTTACGACTTCACCCCAATCATCGGTTTCATTTTCGACGGCTGCTTCCCGAAGGTTAGCTCACCGGCTTCGAATGCTACCGACTTTCGTGGTGTGACGGGCGGTGTGTACAAGGCCCGGGAACGTATTCACCGCGACATGCTGATTCGCGATTACTAGCGATTCCACGTTCATGTAGTCGAGTTGCAGACTACAATCCCAACTGAGACCGGCTTTTAGGGATTGGTTCCACCTCGCGGTTTCACTACCCGCTGTACCGGCCATTGTAGCACGTGTGCAGCCCAGGGCATAAGGGCCATGAGGACATGACGTCATCCCCACCTTCCTCCGGTTTATCACCGGCAGTCTCTTTAGAGTTCCCACCATTATGTGCTGGCAACTAAAGATAGGGGTTGCGCTCGTTGCGGGACTTAACCCAACATCTCACGACACGAGCTGACGACTGCCATGCAGCACCTGTCACTCTGTCCCCGAAGGGAAAGCTGTGTTTCCACAGTTGTCAGAGGATGTCAAGCCACTGGATAAGGTTCTTCGCGTTGCTTCGAATTAAGCGACATGCTCCACCGCTTGTGCGGGCCCCCGTCAATTACTTTGAGTTTTAGTCTTGCGACCGTAGTTCCCAGGCGGAGTACTTAATGCGTTGGCTACAGCACAGAAGGGGTCGATACCTCCTACACTTAGTACTCATCGTTTACGGCTAGGACTACCGGGGTATCTAATCCCGTTCGCTACCCTAGCTTTCGCGCGTCAGTGTCAGAAACAGGCCAGAGAGCCGCCTTCGCCACCGGTGTTCTATGTGATATCTACGCATTTCACCGCTACACCACATATTCCACTCTCCTCTCCTGATCTCAAGTTACACAGTATCGGATGCAGTTCCCGGGTTAAGCCCGAAAATTTCACAACCGACTTGCATAACCACCTGTACGCCCTTTACGCCCAGTAATTCCGAACAACGCTTGCCCCCTACGTGTTACCGCGGCTGCTGGCACGTAGTTAGCCGGGGCTTTCTATTACAGTACCGTCAGACCAACAAGTTATTCACCTATCGATTTTTCTTCCTGTAACACAGAGCTTTACAATCCGAAGACCTTCATCGCTCACGCGGCGTCGCACGATCAGGCTTGCGCCCATTGTTGATGATTCCGATTTGCTGCCTCCCGTAGGAGTCTGGGCCGTATCTCAATCCCAGTATGGCCGGCCACCCTCTCAGGCCAGCTATCCATCATTGCCTTGGTGAGCATTTACCTCACCAACAAGCTAATAGACCGCGTGCCCATCTTTGGGCAGTAGCATAAAAGAGGCCACCTTTCATTATGCGTCTTATGACGCATAACCCTATGGGGTATTAGCAACCCTTTCGAGATGTTATCCCCCGCCCAGAGGTAGGTTACACACGTGTTACTCACCCGTTCGCCACTTACTAGGAAACCCGAAGGCTTCCGTTTACGTTCGACTTGCATCATTCAGACACGCCGCCAGCGTTTGTTCTGAGCCAGTATCATACTCTCCGATAAATATTTTTATCTATACTGCTTTTTGAGATTTATCTCAATGCAGTTATTGTCTTAATTGACAGGTAATGGTGCATATACACTCCCTGGGTTAGAACCAGGTTATTATACATGCTCAAACATTATCCGATTTGCATGACAACGCAATATTCAGTTATCAAAGAACAAGAAAAAAACAGGCAAAGAATCTAACTCAATGCCTTTAATTTTCTTAGTTATTTTCAATTGACTGGTAACTTTAATTATATCATATTATCAGTTCCATGTCAAGTGAATCTTTTCAAAATTTGGCATTTTTTACTGCCCATTAACCTTTTCATAATCAGTGGTTAATCTCTTTGGGCAACGACAGTAAGTATAGCCTAAAGACTAATTACTGTCAAGTGTTTTTTTTCAATTTTTTATCAAAGAACTACTGTCTTTTATAAATCTCTCAAATCAATCCCCAAACGATGTTTGAGAAGCTATTTTTCGACAGCGACAGTAAGTATAGCATCAAACTCCAGCAGTGTCAAGGTACATTTTGAAGATTTTTCACAATTACTAGCAAGAATTTCAATTTTTATTGAAATTTTAGCATTCCTAATAACTATCAAGGCATATGAATTCAGGTTTTCCCATGGTTCTGAACTTTATTTCCACAGAATGCTTTGATACTGGATCACAACTAAATCGAACATTCTCCTGACCTTTCATAATTTCTGGTAAATCCTGTGTAATAGTAATATTCTTTACTATATTCCAGTTAGCATCCATTACCAATACCTGTTTATCTCCATCACATATAAGGTAGTGATTAGGTGGTATATGGACTGGAAATTTAACCTGTTGAAAACCTATCTCAAAGCATGGGCTTACAAATACATCCTGAGGTGAAACGCCAGCATCGGGTATTACCCGTAAAATAAATTGGAATGGCTGTTCGTGAAAGGGATTCTCAAATCTCCATTCCACATCAACAGGTTCTCCGGGTTGTTTTTCCTGGTTTGTGTATACAAATGTCTCTGAATAAGCTACTGGATAGAGATTCCAGCCTTCATTCTCTATTTTTTCCAGATGAAATTCACCTTCCGGGTCTTTTAATCGCTTTTTCTGTTCCTCAGAAAAAACATTCATTAGCCTCGCTTCTTCCCATATTTTAATAGCATTCAGTATATCCTCAGCCTGACCGTTGATTTTAAGGTCAGAGAGGCCTGTGGATAGGGCAAACCCCGCATCGAAACCTGCGCCTTTTGAAAGCACCCATTCTATATCGCTCAGGCATGTTGCTTCAACATCACCGGAAGCCAACCTTAGTTGAAACCAACCCAGCATTCGGGGGAATAGGTTGCGATTGAAATAATCCTGATTCTTAAACCTGTATTCCGGCATACCCTCCCGGGTGGCCTTACCCCAGGGTTCTCCCCAGTTCATCCTAGTGTGAATATGCCACAGGTAATGAAGCAATCGGCTGGCATCGTTGATTACCTCCATATTCCAGCTATCAAAACACCTCTGGACGAATCGGTTATGGGCATATACACCGTGACCCGTTCTTTCGCAACCTTCCAGACCATCAAAGGAGATTTGCCTCAAGCCTGTTTTATTAAATAATTCCACAAGGCGATCTGCCATCTCATCCTGCATCTCCAGATCGGGGAAAAACACCCGGTATGGATGATCGATCAGTTTACCGATGCTGGAATTTTTACCATGCTGAATAGCTTTTGTTCCAAAAGCCCCGCGCTTACAACCTGACAGTATATAGGGTTCTGAATCAGAAATAGAACGGTACTGGATAATTTCTCTATCTATAACAGCGGCTGACAGAGTTCCCTGATCCCTGAAAGGTTCAGGATCGGCAATATGGATATCTCTGGTATTTTCATCTATATCCTTTTTGATAATAGTTGAACCGCTTTTCATAAGCCTTGAATCTGGAACAGGTGAAACATAGGGGTCATTTGTGGTTATAAAGTTGCTGAGAGTGTGGACACCAACACGTATTCCCTTGACTTCAGCTTTTTGAGCACAGCGTTTAAGGCTTTCATCACCTTCGGGAAAATCGCCCGGAGAAAGCTGGAAATGCCCCCAGTTCTGAAACGGACCCGGATGGTACACATACTTAAATCCGGCTTTCTCTACATATTTCAGAACCTCATCCACGTTGCTTTCACCAAAACCTGTAATCATGTATGATAATCTGGCAGTTTGGGAAGTCTTACCCCATTCGCCATCCAGTATAGGATGTGGAAGCCCTTCGGATATTTCTATCCGTTCTATGATTTCCAGGGCTTTATCAGCAGGACATCCGAATAGGCCTATTTTTGATCCTGTTAATCCACCATCCCTTTCTCTTGAGTAGGCCTGGACAATGCTGCCGAATTCTGTTTCTGCAGCGGCGTTATTATCACTACCCAGCCCAAGTTCCGGATATTCTCCGGGTCTACCGCCGGTTGTTTGTATATTAAGAGCTTGTATGCCAAAGGCAAAATCATCGTTCCTCACTACGCCTACAGTCTCGCCTATGGTATTTGTTATGATAACCGGATACGGCCCCCACATTACCACATCAGCACCATCTACATTAGCAGATTTAAGCTCAAATGTTATATGGGAAGGCTTTTCGCCAACCTGTATATAAGCAGACCCGGAAGAACCAAATGTAACTTCCAAGATTTTTTTATCTGTAACATAACTTACTGATGAAGGATTTTGTATTTCTCCATTAATACCTATTCGGAGTAAATAGACGTTTTGCTCAGGAAAGAAATATTCAACCTGCCGGGTGTTATCGTAAATACTTGTTATACATCCCGCAGAATTGAGGGCGATAAGAAAATAGTTGGTGCTTAAATATAAAGTTGAATTTAGCATAATTCAATATTCCTATAATATGATTAAAGCCTAACGGAAATAATCTCACTATCTCGCAACTCATCCGATAGGTCATCGGGAAAGCTCTTTATCTCCCGAAAATCCGGCACTGGTATTGGAATACTCCCCTTATTGACCGATACTTCCGAAACAAGGCCAGGAACCGTCATATCCAGGGCTTCATAGACATCCACCGGTGGTTTTGTATCGTTGACTATGCAGTCCACAAACTCCCGTATCTCGAAGTAATCTCCACCGCCGTGACCTGCTTGTAGGGCTTCCTCCGGCGGATTTCGCCACATATCCGGCATGAATTCTTCCTCAAATTCCCACAAAGAATGCCATTCTATCTTATCATGGAAACCTTTCAGCCAAATCTTAGGACTATCACCAAATCCCCGGGCCGATTCGTAACAACCTTGAGTTCCCTGAAGAGAATAATATGTCATGTTATGGGGTCGATTAGAGAGCATATCAACTCTGATGTTAATTTGTCCACCCTTGCTCATCTTGCACATCATGCTTATGCTGTCCTCGTTTTCGTATTCATCGCCTCGGGGATCAACGTAGTGATGACCACTGCCCATACAGCATACGCTGATAACCCGATCCTGGAACCACTGTATAACAGGCCCCAGGCTGTGGGTAGGGTATGTGCAACCGTTGCGCCCGGTCTGCCATTTACGCCTCCAAACGGTAATTTCATTTAATCCCTTTAACTCGTGTATATATTCCCCTTCACCAAAATACACCTCGCCAAATACGCCATTTTCCGCCATAGCTCTAACCAGGACATTGGGTTTCATATATGTGTAATTTTCGGCCATCATGTACTTGCATCCGCTGTTTTCCACAGCCTGCACAAGCTGCCAGCACTGCTCAAGATCGGTAGCTGCGGGAACTTCCGTAATAACATGCTTACCGTTGTTAAGAGCCATGACAGCCTGGGGAACGTGCAGGGGCATGGGCGTTGCCACAACTATTATATCCAGATCAGATTCAGCCATTTCCGCGAATTCTAC
Source organism: Candidatus Poribacteria bacterium (assembly GCA_014730235.1). Lineage (GTDB taxonomy): Bacteria > Poribacteria > DTPJ01 > DTPJ01 > WJIO01 > WJIO01. Next base: position 40,063 of record WJIO01000326.1, on the reverse strand, counting down.
ATAACGGTTTTCCACACCGAATTGATCCGATCTTTCCTTTAAAATATCAGGGTTTATATCACATATAGCGGTTAATTCTGTCTCTTTTACAGTCTGTATAGCCCTAACAAAACCAGAACCACGCGGAGCGCCTACTATACCAACCTTAAGATTACCTTTCATAATTTACTCCTTATGTTTAGAAATATAGACGAAAAGATGAGAAATAGACATCAGGATATCCACCGAATTCGGATCTTAATCTTATATCCGGTACATTAAAAGTCGTACTTTTTAAATCTGGTTTTTTTCCTATCCCTATAAATCCACCAAGGGAAAGATAAATATCCGTAGCTATATTATACTCAATGAAGGGATAAATCAATACCGAAAAATCCGAGAGATTCGCGAGGATTCGTAATTCAGCATTTATAAGGGGGGTGACCTGGTAGGAAATTCCCGGAATCAGGTAATGCTGACCCAGAAAATATACAGAACCGTCAGTATACGCAGCTTTTGCAATTTGGTTAAGATAATCCTCAGGTTCATTAATTCCGGCTTGATTCCAGTGATATTCCAGAAAGCTGTAAGTATTTTCAGTAAAAGAATAGTCGGAACCAATAGAAAACCGGAAATAATCTTCATAAACTTCTTCATTTACAAAAAGACCGGAAAAAACATAAGCCGATTCACACCAGAAACCTGCTTCAGCAATAGATCGGGCAAAGTTAAACCCCAACAGTAAATTCTTCTGGAAGTCCATAATCAAGAGAGAAATATCCGACTCAAATATATAGTATTTTCCTCTTAGATAAAGGGTATTTTTATCAAACTCCGCCTCTTTACCAAACACTATACCGCCATCAAGCTCTCCCATAAAACCAATGGGAAATAATAAACGAAGAGCATCCACTCCGGGTCGCTCCTCTGTATCCAGGGAGTCAAAAGTAAAGGGTGATATAATATCCGTAGGATTAACAACCCGGGCGTTTCCCCAAGCCACCACCTGCCTGCCAACCGTTATATCAGCAAAAGGTACCCTGAAAGTGGCAGAAAGTCGATCCAGGTTTTGATATATACCAAAATTAGCATAATCATCATCCCTGGAGGGGAAAATACGGGAATTTAAATCGTCTATCCTGTATCTTTGTCCTGATAGAAGATTTGAAAATGGAGAATTTGTCCCGGTTGTATCCTCAACTTCAAAGGAAAGATCATAGGCCAATTGAAGGTATAGCCAATCAAATGGAGTATAAGAGGATTTTAATCGCAGTCTATTGCTGACAGAACCTTTAACGGGATTTCCCTTTAAAGCCAGGTCGGGATTATCTATTATGCTGAAAAAGCTTTTGTAGTTGCCTTCGATGGATGGTAGTTCCGCGGATAGACTTAAATTTGGAAGGAAAAGGATAAAGATAAAGAATAGTAAAAATATTTTAGACATGCTGAAAATTTCCTTAATCCCACAAAAAGTCAATTTCTCATTTCATCGCTTTCAACCTGACCATCCTTTAAAGTAATAAGACGTCTGGCTCTTTCCATTACCATATTGTCATGGGTTGAAAATACAAAAGTCATGCCGGTTCTTTCGTTTAAATGTCTCATCATATCCAGCAGTTCAGCGCCTGTTTTGGAATCCAGATTGGCTGTAGGTTCATCAGCGAGTATTATTGTAGGTCTTGAAACCATAGCTCTGGCTATTGCGACTCTTTGCTGTTGACCACCTGAAAGCTTTGTGGGTATGCGATTTTCCATACCTTTTAACCCTACTTCCTCCAGCATTTTTACCACCCGTTCATGACGTTCTTCTTTGGGAACACCCTGTAATAACATTATGTATTCAATATTTTCCTCCGCAGTAAGCACAGGGATAAGGTTATAGGCTTGAAAGATGAAACCGATATTATCTCTGCGAAAATCCGAAAGTTCCCGGCTTTTCATGCTAGATATAAGTTTTCCGTTAAGCCACACTTTCCCTTCGGTAACGTCATCCAGACCTGAGATGATATTAAGAAACGTGGTCTTCCCAGAACCAGAGGGACCTACAATTGCCGTAAATTCACCAGAACTTATAGTTAAATCAATACCTTTAACAGCATGAACAGGAACGCCGTTTTCTGAATATACCTTTTTTACATTCTCTGTTACTATTATGTCATTATTTGAATTTTCTTCCATTTATTAAAAACTCCTGCGCATAGATTCTGCTGGACGCATTTTAGCGGCGTGCCAGGCCGGGTATATTCCTGTCAAAGTTGTAAAAACAAAAACCCAAAAGGGATATAAAGTAAACTGCCGGGTATTCAGGACAGGATACAGTAATTCCCGCACTGTAACCCCGGTTATCTCAATTCCCCGGTAGTCTATACCGGTTTTGGTTGTTATATATGTAACAATTAAACCAAGTAGAGAGCCGAGAATAATGCTTATAATGGACAAAAAGGCGGCTTCAAACACAATCAGCGATCCCAATCGGGTGCGCCTTGTGCCTACGGCCCGAAGTACCCCAAACTCAAACATACGCTCATATATTGACATGAATAAAGTATTTACAATACCAAAAGCTACAGCGGCAAATAATATAATTCCGGTAATATAAGTGCTGAGGCGAAACATACGAAAAGCACCTTCTAACTGTGGCAAAATCTGAGTCCAGCTAACAGCCTTATTTTTATTTTGCGAATATTTATCCCAGAAAGGTGATTTTTCATTCCGACCGTAACCGGGTTCATTAAACCTGACGGCAATCTCATGAATTCCCCCATCCAGCGCGAGCATTTCCTGGGCCTTACTAATATGTACAAAAACCATGCCGCTGTCCATCTCTTTTATATTGAAATGATATATACCACCGACCCGAAACATATTCTGGGACAAATCACTCGTTTCGGCCTGTGATACGGTCAAAACAACCCGATCACCAAGACCAACTTCCAATATTTCGGCCAATTTACTGCCTATTACCACAGAATTTTTGTTATCATTGCTTAAATACTCACCCTCAGTCATGGCATCATCTATCTGGGAAAGATGCTTTTCAGTATCAGGTAAAATCCCGACCACATTTACAGAGCTTAGATTTGCAGCGGATGTAATCATGCCAAAAGTCATAGTGCGAGGTGTGAAATATTTAACGTCCTTATCATCTTTAAGCTTAGAAAGGACGCTATCAAGATTATTTATGGTCAGTTCTGCTTCATGAGTTATTCGGAATCCTTCGGCATGAATCTGCCCTTCGCCTAAAAATGACGCAGTGGCGGAATGAACCATGTTCTCCTCCATCCCCCTAACAAGGGCATCGGTAAAAATCAGAGCAGCCAGACCAATGGATATGGCAGTAGCAGCTATTATAGTGCGGCGTTTATTGCGAAAGATATTTCTCCAGGCTAATTTTATGTATATCCACATTTTTTAAGATTAAATACTTCTCATTGCCTTTGCGGCTACTGTTCGAGCAGCCCTGATAGCCGGTATAACGCTTATGCCAGCAGAAGATAGAATTACAATAATCGCAGGTAAATAAACGCTTCTCGCGCTAACCTGGGAACTAAGCTTGTTAAACTCTATACCACCATAAGAAAAAGGTTCAGATAAATTTATACCATATACGGACAATAAATGATTGATAAACGTGCTTAATAAACTTCCAATCAAGACACTGGCAACAGCGATAATTGAAACTTCAAATATTACCAGCTTAAACACCTGAAAGGGTCTTGTTCCGACAGCTTTTAGGACTCCATATTCCCTGGTTCTTTCGAGTACCGACATGAGAACAGAATTTAGCACCTGCACAGCAATTATGAGCACAATAACGAAAATCATCAACCACATTCCCTGTAAGTCGGCCTGCATGGCGTTGTAAAAAGATTTTGCAGTTTCCTGCCAGGGAGAAACTTCTAAATCGTATTCGGCAAGTTCTGATTTTAAAGTATTAGTAATTTTTTTTACCTTATCAAGATCTGTGCAGACAATAACTATTTCATGTATTCTTTTACCCAAGACCAGCAGATTTTGAGCATCAGAAAGATCTATATAAAAACCAGTCCTGTCAGCTTCTTCATTCCCACTGTCCGTTATACCCACTACAGTATATATATCATTGGCTATTGAACCATCAGCTCCCTGAGATATTACAATTACATCATCACCAACATCTGCCAGGAGGATTTTGCTAAGGCCTTTGCCAATTAGGGCTTCCTTGTATGAATCTTTAGAAAGATTTCTACCTTGAGTGATTTTTTTATCAAAATTTGTGGTTTTTACCTCTTTATCAACATCTATGCCGGTTATTTGTATACCGCCCGTTTTTTCTTTTAAAGAAGCCAAACCGACTGAATAGACTCTTGAAGTCCACGATTCTATGCCTTTTTGATTTTTAATTTTTTCAAATACAGGCCTATCCTGGGATATGGATTTATGGAGAGAAGGTTTGCCCATGTAACCTTTGGCGTGGATCTGGATGTGGCCTATGCGGTTACGGGTAAACATATCAATAACATGGGAATATGTTCCCCCGGCCCAGCCGATGGATACTGACGCAAGGATAAAACCCACCAACATGGTAAGAGCGGTAAGTATTGTCCTTCGTTTCTGACGGAGAGTATTGCGAAATGCTATTTTTAGTGTTACCATTTGTAGATACTAATATATTTATCTTTTCTTCCTCAGATTTCGCAGGGTGAATATTGAATCATCAACATCAGCGTTAAATTCAGCTTCAAGATATTTAACGACAGTTTTATGGCCTTCTTTATTCTTCGGCACTACTTCCATTATGACCGGAATTTCCCGATCACCCATCTTTTTAACTTCCCGGAAATTCATCACTCGCATCAGTTTATCTGACTCATCGTAGTATTTATACCAGACTGGTATATATTTATCCCTTTTTATGGCAGCAATAATCTTACCCCATACAACGGGGATATTCTCTTTTGGGATAAATTCTATATAAAGCTGATCCGGCTTTGAATCTTCCAGCTCAATCAATTTGTAATGATAATCATCAACCATAGAAAATTCCCGAACCAGGTCGTCATTTTTAAAATCCGAACCCATCCATGACCCCATCATCATAGAAGGAGGAATTTTCATAACCTTATTGACCTTGGGTAAGTAGTTCCACATTTCGTCCTCAATACGCAAAGTTGCAATACCTTTTTCCTTTTTAGGTGAATTTATCAAAATAAAGGTTTTTTCCATGCCCTTTGTCCATACCTCCAGAGCCAGCGTTCTTTCCCAATTGGGATTAATGATCTTCATCTCCATTCGGGCATAACTGGACTTACTCCTGTATAATTCATTAACATTTTTTACTATATTCTTTACATCCATATCCTGATTGGCTGAGATATGGAAAGTGGATATAATAAAAACAAAAAGGACACAGATATTTAACGCAAAATATCGCATATTAACTACCTCACATCATACTACTAAATCTTTGTGTATTTTTATCATACTTCTGGCAACCTGTCCTGAAGGTATATTATATTCACCAGATTTAATAAGCTTCTTTATTCTTTCAACTTTCTGTTTGCGAACATCCGGTGTACCTTTGATTAATCCAGTAAACCGAAATACATCAACATAACGTTGGATAATTACATTATTATTCCGTTCACATTTTTCTATCTGATTTACCCAAGTATTAAGACATCTGTATGCACTCATAAGTTTACTCCTGTATTTGTTATAATTATATACCTTCAAGCATAGTAGTTAAATTTTTCATAGAAGTTCTGACAGCTTCCATAGGTCCTTCTTCAGAGCTACCAGCTACTTTCAGGGATACATAACCGTCATATCCTGTTTCCGCAATGATTTTAAAGCATGACTCGTGGTCAACATCACCCTGTCCAAAGATAGTTCCAGAGCAGTTAAAAAGGCTTCCCTGACCTTTTGGTGCGGATTTAAATTTCTCCAGGGTTTCAGAATCCGATGGAACAACCCAATCTCCGGCCCGAACCAACTTCGCATATTCTGCAACCATTACTGTTTCCCTAACTGGATCTTCGCTTCCGTAGGTATAATAAACATAATTACCCGGATCTATGCATGCTCCAGCGTTTGGTCTTTCGGATAATTCTGCAATCCAGTATTGATGTATACCAAGATATACAAGATAGCAGTGGTTCACCAGGGCAATGCTGATATTTTTATCAGAGGCATAATCAGCGAGTTCCTGCATCTGATCGATAATATAGGGCAAAGCCCTGTCAAAGACCATACCAAACGCAGGATCAGTTTGATCCGCCGCGACAGGTTGATAATCTATGGCAGCAGGACATATAACCTCCGCGCCAAGTATCTCCGCCACATCTATGGCATCTTTCAATTCTTTAATATTTTTTAATGATCGATCAGGTTTAACTTCCCCTACACGAGCGCCAGTACCAAAGGAAAATAATTTTACGTTATTTTTATCAGCCGTCTTACGGGCTGAATTTGCCAGCTTTTGTATATTCTTACCCTCTCGCCAAAGGTCTGGAGAATAGACTTCCAGATCATAGCCCTCTTCACCTGCAATCTTTATCATTTTATCCATGCTGCGATCTGACTCAGGCAGGGCATTCTTAAGGCAGTAAGTCATAATTCCGGGTTTCAAAGTTACCTCCTGTTTTTTATGAATTTGGTTCTTATATTTATTATTTTTAGTTCTCCCGACTTGAGTTAGGTAAATTAGCAAAATGGAGATTGTTTCGTTGTTCTGTTCCTTGCAATGATAAGTGCATATATATCGTTCCGAGCAAAACGAAGTAATCTCAAACTTCACAAATTATATTGGCTCTTCCGGGTTTAGTGTGATAAAGATAAGAAACTTTTTTATGCTGTCATTCCTGCTTTTGCAGGAATGACAAGCTGAGAGAATTTTCAACTATAACCACACTAAATCCGGAAGAACTTTATTTTTTTATAGATTCAAAATGAGGTTTTTTCAGGTTGGAAAAAGTATAAAGGGTATGTAGATACATACCCTTATTTTATATAATAAGAGCGGATTAATTGGCTAGACGTTTTTCCATTGGTTAGCTAAAATTATCATCAGAAAAAGGGCCAGTGAGGAAAACATGACCACAGATGCAAGTATATAATCCAGCATGTCGTTACCTCCTTGCCAGCTATAAAATAGACATATATACCAGAACCACTTATTATATGTTAAGTATATCATATAGTTCTGATAATGTCAAGGTAAAATGAAATACTGGATTTTACTCAAACGAAAAACGCCATCAATTATACGCTGAATCGCCCATTTCAAGCCCTAACGAAAACCTCTGGGTTGAATCCATATAGCGATGCCACGAAAAGGCATGGTCTAGCTTTATTGTCAAAGAACCGGGTATAGCTATATACTTTATGCTGACTCCGCCAGAGAGGGAAATTGGTTCACTTACGGCAAAACGCTTTCTTAAACCACCTCTAAGGCAAAGGCTGATCCTGCTGTTTTGTTCAGGAACACCCTCTGAGTAATCAACTATTTGACCATGTTTTTTGGAGAGATTGATGTATCTCTCCTGAATTTTACGTTTTATAAAGAAACTTGATGGACTGAAAATTGAATATTCAAAACCTGTATAAAGAGAGTCCGTCTTTCCCTGCTGCTCTTCAAGATCCATAGCGATTATTAACCCCATATCACCCCTATCCAGAGCAGATACGGCCACACCTGTTCTTATTTTCTGACGCGCAATTTCCATATCTGCGGCACTTACTCCTCCTAAATTCTCCACGTTTAATCCCAAGGATATTTTGCTGGCGATGGTGTATAACAAACCCGCATCAAAACCAACGCCGCCAGCGAACTCATCAACAGCATCCATACCAACTGAGTTATAGCCAGCAGATAAACCAAAGGCAATGGATTCAATAACCCGTAGTCCATAAGATGCGTAAAAGGAATAATCAGTGCGGCTGAAAGTACCCAAGGCTTCTCCTGAATTATCGCGCCAATCCATATCACCGTAATCAAGATAAGAAAAATTTATCCCAAATGTTCCCCATCTTCCAGCAGGATAGGCATAGGCCAGATAGCTCTGGAGGATTTCAGAATCAAATCCATATAAAGGTGCATAGGCGCTTGATAGCTCATGTGTTTGAATGAGAGATAAACCGGCTGGATTGTAACACATGGCATTTATATCATCAGAAACGGCAGAATAGGCAGCCATACCGAGGGGTCTAGCACCTGTTTTTGGTTCCAGAGTAGCTGCATTTAAGTTTATTGAGCAGAAAAGCAATATGCAGATGGTTATTGAGAAAGCATTAAAAATCCCCCTTAATCCCCCTTTACGAAATGGGGAAATAAAGATTTGACTTTTAGAAAAGAGGGAATTACTTAATTTCATTTCAGAAAAAGGATAAGTAAAATTACATGATTCTTTATTATTAAAATAACACCCGGACATATTACAACCTCCAGCTTAACGTCTATTTATTTCCAACCAGCTATCTTTATGGTTTCGGTCACAGTCTCTTCAGATCCTTCCACTTCAATATAACAAATATAAACGCTGCTAAGTATCTGGTCACCCATCTCATCTTTGCAATCCCATTGCAATATATTTTTGCCTACATCCGTTGTTCCCTCTTTTTCAATTATCTTTTTACCGTCCATACCAAATACTCTTAGTATCACTTTTTTTACGGGTTCTGTTAAAGTATAGGAAAAATTGACGACCTTTGAGGGGTCAAAGGGATTGGGATAACAATATATATCTTTTAGAGCTAATTCACCCTCTACCTGAAAACCAGCGGTAGCAGAACTTTGATTTCCGGCTTTGTCCGTTACGGTAATTCTCAGTGAATAGCTACCCGGATTCAACAGATCAGGAAGTTTCAGAACCAAATTATCCTCTTTTAAGGCTGTATCAGGTACATTAACAGACTGGTTATTTAAAGTTACTTCCACACCATCAGGAGCAATGCCACTGCCGTTTTCCTCTATCCATGCAGTTATTGTGGTATCAGACTGGGCATATCCTACAGGCCTTACCTGGGATATATCGGGTGGTTCATAATCTCCAATTATGCTCAATATACCAAACTTCATTATCCGGATTTCGGCAGAATTTGAAGAGGGATTAACCTTTGTCAGAAAATCCCATTGTGTGCCATCCCACAGATATAACCCTAACCGATTTTCATCCTCATCAACCAGCTTGTCGTTGCTATAATTAAGTCTAAAAGTTATAAGTTTGTTTACCCTGGAACTTAATGTAAATTCTCGGGTTAAAATATGGTCCCCAAGTCCTGGTTGCACTTCCGGTATAAAACGGGGAACGGTAACAATAAGTTCAGCAGTATCATCGAGGGAGTCGGTCGGGAAATAAAGATAGGTGCTGTCACCAACTAGTATTTCAGTTTCACCATCGGAAACCACAGGTATTCTTATAGAAGAACTAACGGTTATAGTCATTACGGATATCTCAGCCAGATTTCCGGCAATATCAACAGCGGAAATGTAGTAATCCAGACCCGTTGAAGAAAAAGCCGAGGCCGGTATCTGGCTTTGATATGTATCCCCGGTTGTTGCAGACATATTGACCTGGGTGTAATTGGTCTGCCCGCGACTACGATAATGCAAGACAACGTTATCCAATCCTGATGAATCGCTGACATCAGCCTGAACCATAACATCCACGATCTCTTGTTCCAGCATACCCAGAATAGGCTCATGGACTATAGAAGGTGGTTGGTTATCAGCAACCGCAGCCGTTTTTTGGGTGTTTTCTTCTTCATTACCAGCCCGATCCTGGGCCCGGACATTGAATTGATAGGACTTACCATCCACCAGTTCCGGAGAAATCCATACATTATCAGCAGAAGTTATGGAATCAAAGGGAATGGAATAGTCAATACTGCCGGTTCCGCTGTCCCAATATATATTATATTTAATCACATCTTCAGAAATTGAGGCTGTCCAGAAAACATTTACTTTTCCATTGGCCTGGGCTATAGCTTTTAAACCAGTTGGTGGGTTGGGTGGTTGTGTATCAATGAAGAAAGGCCCCAAATGAGCCGCATCTATGCTCCAATTTCCGGCAATATCCACAGGCCTTATATGGAAATAATGTCCATCAGGCAAATCTCCGTCAAGCACTCTTCCGAGAGTAACTACATTTTCCACATCTATAGTATTATCCGGCAGCGTCCTCTGGGAATTGTCCCATAAAACAGAATATCCAGCCAAACCAGTTCCGGAATCTTCGGCCGGAAGCCATTTTACCGTTATCCGGGTTTCGTTTAACCATTCACCAATCTGATGAGTAGTGCTGTGCAATCCTACGACGCTTTCTGGCGGGGAAGCATCGGCTTTTGCACTGACAAAAGTGGTATTTTGTTCCTCATTTCCGGCGTAATCCTGACAGCGCACCACAAAGCGATACATGATACCATCTCGTAGCTCTTCAGATGTCCAGGATTTTACAGGATCATTTACTCGGGCCAGGGATTTTGAGTAATCAACATTAACCTGGGCGTTATCCCAGTATATGTTATAAGCGGCTGCATCATTAGAGGATGAAAGCACCCAATCAAGCCTTATACGTCCATTGGGCAGACTCGTAGCTGTTAGCTCAGTGACTGATTTTGGTGGATTGGAATCGGCAGTTTCCGACACCGTAACAGTATTCGTCTCCTCATTACCTGATTCATCAACAGCCCTGACAGCGAACTTATAAACTCCCGCGCCTAAGGATGGTGATTCCCAGTTGTTTGTATTTTTATCCACAAAGTCATATATGCTGGAAAAATCAACATTTCCACTGCCGTTATCAGTATATATGTTATACCTGTAAACATCTGTGGATGCGGATAAATACCAGCTAAGGATAATTATTCCATCGGGAGCGGCACCAGCCGCAAGACGTGTAGGCGGGTCGGGTGGAAATGGATCTTCAACTTCTATTAAATAGGGTTCAGAAACATCAGGAGCGCCAGCGGGAATAGTGGTTATATTTCCCGAATTATCATAAGCCTGTATATAATACATAACCTCAGTTTCCAGAGATGGTGAAGGGATCATAATAGAATATTCATTGTTATCTACATGATCGAATATAAGGGATGTAAAGCTATCCTGACCGGATCTTCTGTAATAAACTCTTACTTCTTTTATACCAGTCAGATCCGACGCTTCCAGATTTAAAACAATTGGCTCAGTAATCAAGACAGTTTCCATATCATCTGGATTGTATATAATTTCCGGTGAAACTGTATCCTCAACGCTAAAGGAATGGGGCAAAGTATCATGATTGGCAAAGGGATGTGTGGTCTGATTCGAAGAATCATCAACAGCTTTGATGTAATATTCAACACCGGGAATTATAACGCTTGTATCCGGTATGCTTCCCACATAGGAATTACCTGCACCTGTATTCAGCATGGAAGTGGTCTTAAAACCTATCTGTCCAGCCACGCGATAATGGAGAGATACGTCAACTACAGCCAAGTCATCAGTTACATCAGCTACAATAGCAACAGATATACCAGCTTCCCTGACTCCAGTAACCGGTGCATGCTGGATAACCGGAGCGGAAACATCCAGTATGGTTATCACAAAGGGGGAATTTTCGGGATTTAGTAATGGATTGGTAGATGATACACCCTGGGAGTCTTCGGCATATATATAAAGCTTAACCTCTCCGGTATCCGATTGTCCGGGTATGGATGCAGAATAATTATTTCCTTCGCCGGACATTTCCACAGGTATAAATTGATTACCATCCACAGCCGTATAATAAATTTTCACAGACTGAACCTTAACCTTGTCTGTAACAGTGGCGGAAATATCCATGCTTTCACCAATATTTACCTGGGAGGGAACAAAGGTAACCTCAATACTCGGTGGCGTTGTATCCACAACTGTAAAGACATGTGTTACTATAGCATTATCAGACTGAGGAGATTCGTCGGAAGCAATGATAGAATATTCAATTTCCCCGGGTTTTACTGCTTCGGCAGGTACCTCCCCCCGATAATAATCGCCTATGCTGGTCATTTCTAACTCAACGGATTCATCTTTTCCGGAAGATTTATATTTCAATAAGACAGAGCTAACAATCATATTATCGGTAATGGTTGCACCAATAATAACAGAATTGCCTGCTTCCTGGTTATCAGCTATTTCTGTATGGAGTATTACCGGAGGATCAACATCCACAAACTCAATAACATAAGGTTGGTTAGCACCTCTTGTAGGGGATGTTTTGCTGTTTCCCGATACATCCTCTGCCCTTATATAATACTCCACCTTACCCATAACATCCAGGGCCGGTATACTAGCTTTATATGTATTACTAACAGTTTCGTCAGGAAGCATTTCAGATTTTATAAAATCCAGACCTCCCGGGAGTCTATAAAATAGATTTACAAACTTAACACCTACGGCATCTGTAGCAATGGCAGAAATTTGCGGTGACTCAGAAACAGGTGTTCTTTTTAAAGACTTATGTTCAATAATCGGATCAAGAGTATCACTTACTTTTACTGAATGGGGAAGAGCTGGAGCATCCAAAACAGGATTTGTAACAGTCCATAAACCATCAGTGGCCCTTACATAATATTCAACCCCAGCAACAGTAACATCACTGGCCGGAATTTCCGCACTGAAAAAATCCTCCTGTAATCTTATCATAGGAAGTTTTTTATATTCAATCTGACCTTTAATGCGATAAAAAAGGTTTATATCAATTATAAGTCGAGTACTTTTTACAAGGACGGTAACACCGATGGGATTCATAGCTTCCTTGATTTCCCCCTCTTTAGGGAATATGCGGGAAATAGTAGGTGCTTTAAGATTTATGTATATATCATCAGTGGCCCTTTCACTTATGTTTCCAGCTTTGTCCATATATTCAACATATACTGTCTTCAATCCTTCGCTGGGATCGCCGCCATACTGCTCAAGCTCAAAATCCCAAGAATATTCCCATGAATCAGGATCGGGAATACCCATCCATTCCGTCCATCTCTCTCCATCACTGCTGATGCGATAGCTTTCAACACCATTTTCATCTATTGCTGTCAGGTTTAACATTACCCAGGGATTTTTGGTGATTTCATCGTCATTATTTATCGTTACAAAGCCTTTTGGAATGGTAGTATCCAGAATTATCTGGGAACCTATAGAAGCCGATTCGTTGCCAATATCATCCCGAAATTTTACGCGTATTTCCTTAATACCATCGCCTTCTGTAAGTTCAACATCCTGTAATTTGGTTTCATAGGGAATCCAATTCCCCTGATCAACAACATCAATATGCAGATACATCTCAACAGCATCTAATGCCGATATAGTAAGGTCAACAGCTCTGGAATTGGTAATTTCTCCCTGATCAATAGACATCTCCATATCATAAGGCGGTTCATTATCTACTGGTATGGAATTAGAAATCACTTCTCCCTCGTTTCCAAGGGAATCCAGAGCATTTACTTTCAGGCTTACTAAGCCAGCATCAACTTCACCCAGAAAAAAAGAACCGCTTATTTCACCGTTTTCAGGCTCATACTGAATATTATTCACATCAGCAGAAACCGTATCCCCATTTTCATCCAATACAGCAAAATCTATAGAAACCAAATCCTTTTCAGTGTTGCCATTTACATTGACCGCATCACCGTTTTTGATCTTGTCTTTTCCAAATGCGGATGATATTTGAGCAGATATTATCACCTGGGATTTATATTCAACATTTGCGCTTACAGTCGGCTTTGTAATATTACCGACGGAATCAATAAACCTGACGTAGACAGTTTTTACGCCGTTTTCCGAATTCCCACCGTATTTGGAAAGATCCCAATTTTTCTTTTCTGTGCTGTATGGCTCCCGTACAGACCACTGGTCGTTACCATTAGTAAATTCCATAGAAATAACGCCACTCTGATCGGAAGCAGAAATATTCAGATCAACCAGAAGAGATTTGGTAACCTCTGCACCATCGTTAATTACCATTGTACCCGAAGGCCCTGTCTTATCCAGGATAATTTCATCCGTTACCGTTTCACTCATCCAGTTGCCTGCTGAGTCCCTAAACTTTACATATACAGTTTTATTTCCCTCAGCCGAATTACCCCCATACAAAGCCAGATCGAGATTTCGCGTTGTTCCGAAAGGTTCTGTATCTGACCATATCTCGCCGTTATTGCTGAAACGCATTTCACCGTTTTCCATGCCGCTCTTGTCATCGGTTGAAGACAAAGATAGTGTAACTTTTGTGGAACTGGTGAATTCTGCGTTATTATTTATTATCACTGAACCTGTAGGTGAAACAGTATCAAGTATAATAGTATCTCTGGCAGGTTGTTCCATGATATGTTCCAGACCGTCCTGGAACTGGACATAAACACCTTTTTCACCGTCCTCTGTATCTCCTCCATATTGGGCCAGATGCCATTCTTCCCTGCGTGTATTGAATGGTTCCCAATCGGACCAGGTTTGCCCGTCATTGCTGAACCTCATCTTTGAAAGACCAATACCATTTCCACCGTCAGGCAATAAATCTGAGGCAGATAACTTAAGATTTACAGACAAAGAGTTAGTATATTCTTTGTCATCGTTAATCTGGATACTTCCTGAAGGAGGTGAAAGGTCTACAATAAACTCTTTAGGTGTGGCTCTGGCAGAACCATCTTTAATCATAATACCCCAGTAATATTTACCCTCGGATAAGGCCGGCGGCTGAAGCTGATAAGTCAGATTTCTACCGATGGTATCTACAACAACTTTTGGCTCATTATAAGGATCTTTGTCATTATCAATGTAGAGTATATATTCTATGAATTCCAGGTCTTTGTTATTGCAATCCCATTTGAATAGCGGCATGTTTGAAGGTATATAAGAGGCAGGAGATAATAGGTCAATTCGGGTCTGCTCGATTTTTCTGCCGGTGGAACGTATTATTGTACCTTTTTCACCGAAAGCCCAGATGTTATTTGGATTTAAAGCCCTGACAGCATTCAATCTGTCGCTTCCAGACCAACCCTGGGTTTTCCAGCTATCAGGAGTAAAAACAGTTTCCTTGTTATTATTGAGGATTGTGCCAAAAGATCCAACTATCCACCCATGTAATTCATCGGAAAAATTTATAGAATTAAGATCGCTAAAAGTAGGTTTTTCCTCCCATACCTTCCATTTCTGACTCAATGTAAGTGTAAATCGGAGTATAGTTCCCCTGGCTCCAACGGCCCATCCGTTGCTGCCGGCAAAATCCAGATCATATATATCCTCAACGGTCGGGCTTTCCTGCAACTCCCATGTGCTACCGTTCCAAAGTAGAATAGTTCCTTCCTTACCCATAGCCCATCCATAGTAACTGTAGAGAAAATGTACGGCATAAAGGTCTTTGGTTTCAATTTCCTCCGATGTCCAGCTTTCTCCACCATCACCGGTATGAAATATAATACCACCTTCACCCACGATCCAACCCCTGTTAATACTTACAAAATCTATATCATATAAATGCCTATGCGGGGTAATATCCATTACTTCCCATTCGTTTCCGCCATCACTAGTATGAAGAACAACACCAAAATCACCCACGACCCAACCCCGGGATGCGCTTTCATCAAAATAAACAGCATTTAACCTGCCATACACCTTACTGTTTTGGACTTCCCAGTCTATTCCATTTTCAGTATGAATAATAGTGCCTTTATCACCTACTACCCATATATGTTCGCCAACTGAATAAACATCGTTAAAATTAACGTTACCCCAGCTATTGGAAGAAACATCAGCAGGATACCAGTAACTATCAGCAAAAGCAAATTGTGCTATAATATAGTATAGTATAATCAAAAACAATTGCCGCCGAAAATTTATCATTTTCTTGCCTCCGTATAATAACATGATATGGAATTATTGCGCAACAATATATATTATACTTTATGTATTTTATATACAATATATATATACCACCATGTTGTACAAAAGTCAAGCTATATTAATCATAAAATTGAGTTTTTCTTTGACTTATATTTATTCATAATATAAAATGTATCAGATATAAAAAGATAAATACCAAATCATTAAAATATTATCAATGTTATAGAAATTTCCCAAAAAAACCAATAGGTTTATCCCAATGATTAATAATATATTTCTCAGGATTATTTTATATCTGAAAAGATATAAACTTTTTCGTTCTCTGGGAAAGCTTGTAATCAACAGAATGGTCTATTATCATATTGCTACTCCTGAAGACGCAGAGGATATATTACAGCATTTTCCGTATAAAAAAGGTCCTGAAAAAAATAAAACTAAAGAACAACTAACTCAGGAACTAAAAGACTCGAAGGACAAAGAATTCTTTTTCATGGCTAAAACTAATGGTAGAATAATAGGCAAAAGCGCAATTACCTTATATCCCAAACGCGAAAACCCAAACCACTGGGCCTTCAGCAGTTTTTATGTATACCAGGAATACAGAGGGCTGGGGATCGGCGAAAAATTGCTGCGTCTGGCTTTAAAAAAGGCTGAGGAAAGTGGAGCTACTGAAATTGTATTATCCGTCTTTGATCATCTTAAACCTGCTATACACCTGTATCGCAAAGTCGGTTTTAAACACGTTTCCAGCCACCGACGGGACGATGAAAATCATTCACTGGTTCACATTTATGTCTATAGACCTTTAGAATAAGAGACAGAATAACTTAAATGGAGGAAAACAGCAATGGAACTTAAACAGCAATTTATTTCACCTTCTTCTGTATACAGAGGTAAGCCCTTCTGGGCCTGGAACGGCCCCCTGAAAGAGGAAGAACTCCGCCGCCAGATCAGAGTTTTTAAAGACATGGGCCTGGGCGGTGGATTCATGCACTCCAGAGTTGGATTAGCCACACCTTATCTGTCAGAAGAATGGTTTGACCTTATAAGAGCATGCGCTAACGAAGCTGAAAAAAACGACATGGAAGCATGGCTGTATGATGAAGACCGATGGCCCTCAGGTGCAGCCGGTGGAATAGTTACCAAAGAGCCTGAATATCGCCAGAAGTTCCTGAATATGTCCTTATCTGATCCTGATGACTTCAACGCCGACGGAGACGAGATAGCAATATTTCTGGCATCATTGGACGGAAATACCTGCGAGGTTTATCGTAAAGTAAAAGAGGATGAAATAGCTGAAGCAAAAGATGGCGAGAAGGTACTTGCTTTTAAACGAGTTTTAGCCAGTCCTTCACCCTGGTATAATGACCAGACGTATCTGGATACTATATCCAAAGCGGCTGTGGAAAAGTTCGTTGAAGTTACCCACGAAGCTTATGCTGAAAATGTAAGCGAGTATTTTGGAAAAATAATCCCCGGTATATTTACCGATGAACCCAATTATGGTCACAAAAGAATGGGAACAGAAGGCGGAAATACCCAGTGGACAGATGTTTTGCCTGAAATTTTCCAAGAACGCTATGGATATAATTTACTCCAGCATTTACCGGAAATATTCTTTAAGATAGGTTATTCGGACTTTTCCAAAGTGCGTCGGGATTATTACGATTGTATAACCTATATGTTTACCCATCACTTTGGCAAGCTGGTTTATGACTGCTGTGAAAAATATGGAATCGCTTCCACAGGCCATGTATTAGCAGAGGAAACCCTCGCCAGTCAGACATCTGTTGTAGGTAGCGCTATGCGTTTCTACGAATTCATGCAGGCCCCGGGAATTGATATTCTGCGGGGTGAAATCCTTACCAGAGATGGAGGAACACCACCTGAATATCTGACAGCAAAACAATGCTCATCGGTTCTGGATCAGTTTGGATATAAGTGGATGTTGAGCGAGCTTTATGGATGCACCGGCTGGCATTTCACCTTTGCCGAACACAAAGCCGTAGGTGACTGGCAGGCAGCATTAGGCGTTAATCTGCGATGTCAGCATCTATCATGGTATACCATGCTGGGTGAGGCAAAGCGGGATTATCCTGCGTCTATATCTTTCCAGTCTCCCTGGTGGCGGGATTATCCAATTGTTGAAGATTACTTCGCCAGGGTAAACCTGATGATGACTCAGGGCAAGTCAGTTCGGGACGTGGCGGTTATCCATCCTATTGAAAGCGCATGGGGTATATCCTACGCTGGGGTAAGAGAACCTATGGAAAAACTGCACCAAGATTTTACTAAGATTCAGGATATGCTTCTGGAAGAACACTTTGACTTTGACTATGTAGACGAGGATATTTTAGAGCGTCATGGTTCCGTTGAAGAAGGTCAATTTAAAGTCGCCAAAGCCAGTTATAAGGTTGTAATAGTTCCTCCCATAATCACCATAAGAGAAAACACAGCAAAAATGCTGGCTGAATTCATGAAAGCCGGTGGATGTGTGATATTTGTGGATCAAATTCCTGGCTTTGTAAATGCTAAGCAAAGTGACGAAGTCAAAAATCTGGCGGAAAAAGCTGTTCAGATTCCGCTGGATCGGAGCGCATTGGTTAAAGCTCTTTCTGCTGTTGATGATCTAACTCGTTTAGACATAACTACAGAGGACGGCAAAGGATTTAACGATGCCCTGTATATGCTTCGCTATGATGAGGAAAATGATAGGTATCTGGTGTTTATCTGTCATACTAAACAGGATCATCCATCGGGTAAATTACTTGTTACCATGCCCGGTAAAGGACAGGCCCAGGAATGGGATGCCCAGACAGGTGAAATCTTCCTGGCTGATGCTGAAGAAACCCAGGACGGCATGGCTATAAAGACGGATATGCCCGGATATGGAAGTCGAATATTCATAATAGATCCAGAGCCTGATGAAAGTCTTAAGCCCAGAAAAGAATATAGGGAAGTCAGCAAGATAGAGATAAAGCAGGATAAATGGCCTATAATGCGGGATGAACCCAATGCTTTCCCCCTGGATGTGGCAGAATACTCCATTGATGGCGGTGATTGGCAAGGATCTATGGAGATACTTAAGCTTGACCGGGCAGTTCGTGACGCTGCCGGACTCAGGCATCGCGGCGGTCAGATGGTTCAACCATGGGCTCAGACAACGCCACCGGAAGCAAAAATATTGCCAGTAGCTTTGAAATATAGATTCACTGTAGAAAACTTGCCTGATGGTCCATGCCATCTTGTAATGGAAGAACCGGAAAAATATCAGATACTACTCAATGATATAGAGCTAAAGGTCGACGAGGATGAAGGCTGGTGGATTGATAACTCTTTCAAGCGAATTCGTGTCATCCCCTGGATGCTGAAAGAGGGAGAAAATGAGCTTATCCTTAAGACTGAATACAACTCGACCCACGGCTTTGAAGCGCTTTACCTTACAGGTGAATTCGGTTTCCGATGGGATGGAACCAAACCTGTTGTAACTCAGGTTCCCAAAACTCTGAAACTGGGCAACTGGGTTGACCAGGGATTTGCATGCTATTCCAGCGCCATTACCTATGTCGCCAAAATGGAAGCATCCGTTAATAACGGTCAAAGAGCATTCCTGGAAATACCAAACTGGAAAGGTGTTCTGGTTAAAATAAGGTTAAACGGAAAGAGCGCAGGTACAGTAGCCTGGCCGCCCTATGAAATTGATATTACTGATGCTCTAAAACCGGGTAAAAACCGTCTTGAAATCGAAGTCATGAGCAGCCGTCGCAACCTTCTGGGACCTTTGCATTTGACGGAAGTCTATCCTACGTGGACAGGCCCGGGACAATATGTAACAAATGGTGATCAATGGACTGATGAATATGTTAATATACCTTATGGTCTTATGGAATCACCAGCTCTGTCTATACGGGAATAAAAATCAATAACTGCTGATTTGAATAGATATAAATATATCCGTTCAAATCGTCTAAATGTATTTTGGTTCTTCCGGGTTCAGTGTGTTAAAGATAAGAAACTTCTATATGCTGTCATTCCTGCAAAAGCAGGAATGACAGGCTGAGAGAATTTTCAATTATAACCAAACTGAACCGGGAAGAGCATGGATTTTTAGGAGGATAAATACACTTCAATACAAAAGCCAGAGATAAAAACGCCCATAAAGTCTATATAGAGGTGCTTCGTAAAATGCCCCCTAAACTAAAGCTTCAAATTAAAGAAAAGCCGAACCAGCATTTTAACTTGACACACTCTATTATTTATGATAGAATTTCCTCAAATAGGCGTATACTAACAGGTGTTTACCATGTATTATGCAGGAAAAATAAAATTTTTTGAACATGTTGGAAATTCAACCTTTGATTCAAGGTTACCTGCTATTGATCTGCTTCTAGCTCTAAATGACGATATTATCATCATACGACTTTTGCAGACAATGGTGGGTGCTGAGATTTCCAGTTAAAAATAGATAAATTTAGAAATTTCAAAAGCCCATCATTGAATAAATTCAATGATGGGCTTTTTAATTTTTATAACATTGTTCAGGAGGCAGCTTAAATGTTTAAGGAAGTATCAACAGATTTGAATTTTCCTCAGCGGGAAATAAAGACTATAGATTTCTGGAATAACAACGATATTTTCCAGAAAACCATATCAAACCGAGAGGGATGTCCGGATTTTGTTTTTTATGAAGGGCCTCCTACAGCCAACGGTATGCCCACTATCGCCCATACTATCACCCGAACCATGAAAGACCTGATCTGCAGATACAAGACAATGACAGGTCATTACGTGGGAAGAAAAGCCGGTTGGGATACTCATGGTCTACCGGTGGAGCTTGAAGTAGAAAAGGAACTGGGTATAAGCGGAAAACGGCAAATCGAGGACTATGGTGTTGAGAAATTCAATCAGAAATGTAAAGACAGCGTATTCAAATATGTGAATGAATGGAATGATCTAACACAGAGGATAGGATACTGGCTTGATCTTGATCATCCTTATATAACCCTCACCAATGACTATATCGAAAGTGTATGGTGGGCGTTAAAGCGTTTCTGGGAAGAGGATATGCTGTATCAGGCCTATAAGGTTGTTCCATACTGCGCCCGATGCGGAACGCCACTCTCAAGCCATGAGGTGGCCCAGGGTTATACGGCAGTAAAAGACCCATCGGTATTTGTGAAGATGCGCCTGGTGGACGAGGAAAACACATCTCTTCTGGTATGGACTACTACTCCCTGGACGCTTCCATCCAATGTCGCTGTGGCTGTGGGTGAAGATTATGATTACGTGATGGTTGAGTGGAATGGTGAAAAACTAATCCTGGCTGAAGAGCTTTTAAACGAAGTATTTGATACATCGCCGGAAGTAATCCAGAAGATGAAAGGCTTAGAATTAGTGGGGGAAACCTACAAACCATTGTTTGATTTCGTAAAGCCGGAGAAAAAGGCTTATTATGCCGTTGCAGGGGATTTTGTCACCCTGAAGGAAGGTACTGGTATAGTCCACATGGCCCCGGCCTTTGGTCAGGACGATTACGAAATGAGTCGAAAGCATGATCTGCCGGTAATACAACCCGTTGATCTGGATGGAAGATTCACTGAAGTGGTAGAACCCTGGGCTGAGAAATTCGTTAAAGATGCGGATCCAGGTATTATAGAGAACCTGAAAGAACGAGGTCTGTTATTCAAGGAAGAAATTTATACCCATGATTACCCCTTCTGCTGGCGATGTGATTCACCCCTTTTATATTATGCCAGATCTTCATGGTTTATAAAAACCACCACCTACAAAAACAAGATGATAGAGCAAAACAGGAAGATCAACTGGTATCCAGAGCATATAAAAGAGGGTATATTCGGCAACTGGCTTGAGAATAACGTGGACTGGGCAATCAGCAGGGATAGATACTGGGGAACCCCACTGAATATATGGATTTGCCAGGAATGTAACCAACAACATAGCGTAGGAAGTATAGCAGAACTCAGGAAACTAAGTCCGGATGTGCCGGAGGATATAGAATTACATAAACCTTATATTGACGATGCGGTATTTCCCTGCGAGGCCTGTGGTGGAGATATGCTCCGGGTTCCGGAGGTTATTGACTGCTGGTTTGATGCCGGAATGATGCACACAGCCCAATGGCATTACCCCCATGAAAATGAGTATAAATTCAAACACAGCTTCCCCGGTGACTATATCTGCGAAGCCATTGACCAAACCAGGGGTTGGTTCTACAGCCTTCTTGCTACCTCGGTTTTTCTTTACGGGGAAACCTCATACAAAAACTGTCTGGTGGTAGAACACGTATTGGGGCCCGACGGAAAGAAGATGAGTAAAAGTAAAGGCAACAGGATAAATCCAGAGGAAATACTGGATGTTCATGGAGCCGATGCTTTAAGATGGTATTTTTGCTCAAGTCCTCCCTGGACCAGACGACCATTAAGCAAGGAAGCTGTTGAGGAAGTCATAAAAAAATTCATGGGAACTTTACATAACGTATACAGCTTTTTTGTGCTATATGCCAATATTGACCAGATAAATCCCCTGGACTATAACATGCCCTTCGGCAAAAGAAGTGTAATTGATAAATGGATATTATCCCTTTATAATAACCTGGTAAAGACAGTCCGGGAAAATATGGATGAATACAATGTAAGCAGGTCAACTCGGGCTATCAATGATTTTGTGGATGACCTTAGTAACTGGTATGTAAGACGCAGTAGAGATCGATACTGGGGTTCGGAGATGGATGACGATAAGATCGCCGCCTATAAAACCTTATATGAGGTTCTGGTAGGAGTCGCAAAGCTGGTGAGTCCATTTATGCCCTTTATGGCCGAGGAAATTTATCAAAACCTGGTGCGCTCAATAGATCCCAACGCTCCGGAAAGCATACATCTTTGCGATTACCCAGTCTCTAATGCTGAGGCCATTGACTCAAAGCTTGAAGAGGACATGGCCTACATAAGAGAACTGGTGATACTCGCCAGGGCTGCCAGAAATCGGGTGGCCATCAAAACTCGACAGCCCTTAGCTGAAATGATCGTCAGTGCAAGGACAGATGCTCAAAAAGACGCAGTAGAGCGTTTTAAAGACCTGATTGTTGATGAAATAAACGTAAAGTCCGTAGACTTTGCCAAGGATGTTAGTGAATTGGTTGATTATAATATAAAGCCTGTATTCAGCATGATCGGCAGGAAATACGGCAAGCTTGTTCCAAAAATCGCCAGTAAACTTTCAGAGATAGATGGCTCAAAGGCAAAATCTGATCTGGAAAACAACGATGTCCTTAAACTGGAGGTGGAAGATCAGATTATAGAGCTTCTTTCGGAAGAAGTTGAAATATCGGTCCAGGACAGAGAAGGTTATGTAACCGAAACCGAAGATGATCTTTTCGCTTCATTGCTAACAGAACTTACACCAGAGCTAATTCAGGAGGGTTTTGCCAGAGAAATAATAAACAAAATCCAGTTTATGCGAAAAGAGGCTGATTTTAACGTAACCGACAGAATCAGGCTTTATATAAAGTCAACAGACGCAATCTATGATACGATGGAAAATTTCATGGATTATATCATGAGTGAAACCCTAACTAAAAAAATGTTGGAAGAACCTACAGAATCCACCTATGTCAAAGAATGGAATATAAATGGTGAAAAAGCTACCATCGGTGTGGAGCAGATAAATGGATAAAGCCTACACAAAACCTTTCGCGGAATATTATGATATTCGGACAGAAAGTCTTATTCAAAATGTGGATCAGGAGATAGAATTCCTGGAATATGTATTTCAGGAATTCAGCGGAATTCAGGTAAAAAAGATTCTGGATGCAGGATGCGGAACAGGAAGGCATACCATAAAGCTGGCTCAAATTGGTTATTCAACGGCTGGACTGGATCAAAGCATAAATATGCTTAAAGTCCTGGAAGAAAAGGTTGAAGATTCTGAATATGATATTCATACAGTCAATAAAGACATGCGGGATATAGATTTTGATTGTGAGTTCCATGCGGTAATATCCATGAATTCCGCCTTTCAATATCTGCTGACGGATGAAGAGATATTAAATACCCTGAAGGCCTTTCATATAGCACTTGAAACCGGCGGGGTATTGGTTCTAGATTTGATGAATTTCCTTTCACTACTGGGCAGATACAAGGAAAACGTTGTAGAAGAATATACAAAAAATTGTATCAGCTTTGAAAGGGCTATCAGACACTATATAGACAACGTTAAGGCTATATGGACTCATAAGGAATTCGGCATAATCCGGGATAATGATAAGGAAATATATTATCATGAAACCCATAAATTCAGGATGATTAATTATAATGAGATGTATAAATTAATTAGCGAAGCAGGTTTTAGTAATATAAAATGTTATGGTGAGTTTATATCCCAAGAAGAAGCTAAGAATTCAGCCAAGAGATTGATATTTGTTGCTGTTAAATAAGTTTAATATTATCAGAAGGAGTTTTATAAATTGGTTATTGTAATGAAAGCCGGAGCAACGGAGGGACAAATACAGCATGTAGTTGATCGTCTTCGCAATTTCGGCTTAAAAGAGCATATATCAAGAGGGGAAGAGCGCACATTAATTGGTGCTATCGGTGATGAGCGCGTTCTTCGTACAATTCCTATCAATGCCGCCCCAGGGGTTGAAAAGGTGATGGCTGTAGTATCACCGTATAAGCTAGCAAGTCGTGAGTTTAACTCTGAGGATACGTTAATTGATGTTAATGGAATTAAAATCGGTGGAAAAAAGATAGCTGTCATGGCTGGTCCATGCGCTGTGGAAAGCCAGGGGCAGATAACGACAATAGCAAAAGCCGTTAAGCAAGGCGGCGGGGTGATACTTCGGGGAGGTGCATTTAAACCCAGAACCGGCCCCTACAGCTTCCAGGGGTTAGGGGATAAAGGTCTGGACATGCTGGCTGAGGCAAAAACAGAAACCGGGCTTTCGGTAATTACAGAGATAATGGGAACAGAGGAAGTTGATCTTGTAGCCAGCTATACGGACATCTTTCAGGTCGGAGCCAGGAACATGCAGAATTTTACCCTGTTGAAAGCTCTGGGACAAACTAATACACCAGTAATGCTGAAGCGGGGAATGTCAGCCACTATAGAGGAATTTTTATTGGCAGCAGAATATATTTTATCCTATGGAAATCATAACGTCATGCTATGCGAGCGGGGGATAAGGACTTTTGAAACTTACACCCGTAACACCCTTGATATAAACGCTGTTCCGGTATTGAAGAATTTATCACATCTGCCGGTTATAGTTGATCCAAGCCACGCCACAGGCAGACGAGAACTTGTAGCGCCTATGGCAAAAGCCGCTGTGGCAGCCGGTGCTGATGGGCTTATTATTGAGGTTCATCACGAACCTGAAAACTCCCTGACTGGCGATGGGGTGCAGTCACTGCTGCCGGATCAGTTTGAAAAGCTTATGAAAGAACTTCAAAGAATAGCCAAAGCTGTTGACAGAGATATGTATATTTAAGCACGAGGAGGTGATGAGGATGGGGTTGAATCAAACCAGAGTGGATTCACTTAATGATCCGGGTGATCTTCCACACCTTAAAAATTCAGATAATCATAAAAATATCAAGGAGGGCAATAAGATGCCACGCAAAATATTTATATTTGATACCACACTGAGGGATGGTGAACAATCTCCCGGAGCTTCTCTGGATGCAGCGGAAAAAATGGAAATCGCAAAGCAACTGGCAAAACTCAAGGTGGATGCCATAGAAGCAGGAAATCCCATCTCATCTCAGGAGGACTTTGACGCAGTTTCAGCCATTGCCCGGGAAGTTGAGGGGCCTATCATATGCGCCCTGGCCCGTTCCGTTGAAAAAGACGTAATACAGGCAGGAAAGGCCATCGAAAAGGCTCAGAAACCCATGATACATGTGTATATCGGCGTTTCACCTATACACATGGCTGGTCAACTTAGAAAGACACCTGATCAGGTAATGGAGATGGCCATATCATCGGTAAAGCTGGCCAAGTCTATATGTCATGAGGTGGAATTTTCACCTATGGATGCTGCCCGGGCTGAAACGGAATTTTTATATGAAATAGTCCAGGCGACTATTGAAATGGGAGCAACCGCCATAAATATACCCGATACTGTGGGATATGCTGTTCCTGACCAGTTTGCCTCACTTGTTAAAGATATAATAAAAAATGTTCCGGCTGTAAATGATGTCAGACTTAGCATACACTGTCATGACGATCTTGGAATGGCCACATCCAATTCCCTGGCGGCTGTAAAAGCCGGAGCCAATCAGATCGAATGTACCATAAACGGTATGGGGGAAAGAGCAGGAAATACGCCTATGGAAGAGGTGGTAATGGCCATCAAGACCCGGAAGGACTACTTCGATGCCTATACCGATATCAATACAAAAGAGATCATAAATACCAGCAAACTCGTCAGCCGTCTTACTGGTTTTATAGTGCCGCCCAATAAGCCGATTGTGGGCAGAAACGCCTTTGCACACAGTTCCGGTGTACATCAGGACGGCATACTGAAAAGCCGGGAAACATACGAAATCATGGATCCCAGGGATGTAGGAGTTCAGCAAAGCGAGTTAATACTTACTTCAAGGTCTGGTCGTCACGCCCTGCGGCACAGACTTTCTGAACTGGGTTATCAACTATCAGATGAACAGGTGGAAAGGGCTTATGAACGATTCCTGAAAGTTGCAGACAAGAAAAAAGAGGTTTTCGATCAGGATTTAATCGCCATTGTAGAGGATGAATTACCTTATGTTCCCCAGGTATATATCCTGGAACACATCGAAATCAATGGGGGAACAGGTATCAATCCCAGGGCAGTTATTGGATTGAAAAAAGGTGATGAATTATTTAAGGAAGAAGAAACCGGTGACGGACCTGTGGATGCTGCTTATAGGGCCATAGATAAAATTACCGGTGTAAAAGTCGAACTTATGGATTATAATATCAACGCAGTTACAAAAGGTAAAGATGCAATGGGGGAGGCTTTGATCCGAATTAAAGACGGTGACAGGATAATTATTGGTCATGGTGCAAGTACAGATGTAATTGAATCAAGCGCTAAAGCCTACGTAAATGCAATAAACAAAATGCTGCATGGTAAATAAATGATTTATTTTGTATCCTGAGAAATATCGTATGAATTTTTTACCATATTAATACCTGAAGGAGCAAGTCTGATTCTTGCTCCTTTTACATTATGAGTAGAAATTTCTGAATTGATATTAATTAAAATAACCGGTTCGTTAGTATCCGGATTATCTACTTTCACGAGTTTAATTGATACATCAACCAGTTTCTTTTGACCATCGGGTGAAATAAATTCCATAGTTTTTTTTACCGGGTTGCGTTGTTTTATTACTATTGATATATCATCTTCTAATTGCTTCAGAGGAACTTCAGCATTAAAATCTTTTAAATTGTTTCCCAGAATTTCCTCATAAACATCCATTATATTATATGCAGCCTGATTACAGCTTTTTATAGTCATCTGGTTATCCAGAATTATTACCCCCGTATCCATTTCTTCTATCAAAATTTCATAATAATTTTTAGCTTTAATTAATACTGCAATACGATTATTCAGTTCTTCTTTAGTTGATATTAAACCATCGTTGGCAAATTCCAGCTCTTCATTTTCTGACATAAGTTGTGCGTTTATTGATCTTAATTCTGCAATCTTTCCCATAAGCTGTTGACGTTCAACCACCTTCTTTTCATTCTCAATCTCCAGCGTCTCATTAACAATTTTTATCTCTTCCCATGTTTCATAAGTCTCAGTCAAATCACTGGCAAATATTACAATTCCGGATTGTATTGGGACAATTCGCATATCCAGATACAAGCGCTTATCCTCTGTAGGCCAATGTTCTATTTTATTAATAAAAAGTGGTTTATTATTGCTTAGAACTTCTTTTATTCTTTTTTTTAAATCCAGTGGACTATGACTTATATGGATTTCAAAAAGATTTTTGCCTATAATTTCATCCGGTTTTACCTTCCATATTGATTCTATCGCTTTATTACAAATCAATATCATACCTTTTTTATTGACAAAAATAAAAGCTATTTGTAAATTACCTATAATATCCCTGAATAATTCATCCACTTCTTTATTGGAAAATAGTAATTCAGATGGGGAAAATAAATTGTTGCTTTCCTGGGGAACAGAGAGAGAAATCTTTTTGAATATGCGTTTCTCTGAATCCAACAGCTTAAGGCTTGTGTTGTCAGTATCAATTATTTCAGCTTTACCAAGCCAAAGGTAGCCATTTTCCCTGAGTGCATATTGCAGCTTTGATATTATTCCGCTTCGTAGAAATCTATCAAAGTAAATCAAAACATTGCGACATAATAAAAGGTCTATTCTGGAAAGCGGAGGATCTGAAACCAGGTTATGGCGCGTAAAAGTAATCAAACTCTTAATTCTATTATCAATAGTATATGTATCATCATACCTTATAAAATATTTATTTTTCAGATATTCATCCAAACCCGCCAACTGCTCGATGTCATAATTTCCGCTCTTTGCGATTTTTAGTGCAGGTTCATCAATATCTGTAGCGTATATATTTATATTGTAATCCAAAATTTTGTCATCCAGAATTTCAGATAATGCAATAGCCAGAGAATATGCTTCTTCTCCACTGGCACAACCTATTGTCCAGATTTTAATTTCATCCTTACTCTTGAGTATTTCTGGAATGATGTTGGACTTGACATATTCCCATATATCAGGATCCCGAAAAAACTGTGTTACATTAACCAAAATAGAATTAAATAGATAACCATATTCATCAGAATGGATTTCTAAATATTGCTGGTAATCATCCAAATCAGTTATCTGAAGTATTTCCATCCGACTACTTATTATCTTTTGTATATCTGCCAGGTTATATACACGAAAGTCAAATCCACGTCTGTTGAAAATACTTTGTAGTATTTCACCGGATTTCCTTCTGCGTATTTCCTTATCATCCATACTCAAGCTTTCCTCAGATTTTGATAATACGCGCACAACAATGGTCTGTTAATTGTTTATTCTAAATATATCATTAGTATTCTTTTATTTCAAGGAATTTTAGCAACTACCGAAGGTTTGTTAATTTAAGCACCTTTCCACCTAAATTATCATATTCTGGAAATTATTTTGCAGATATGCACTGCAATAAACATGCCTTCATGTGATACTTGACTTTTACCACTGTCAGTGTTATCATTCATCCATAAATTAGAAATCATCACATATTATATATTATTTTTATCATTTTGCAGGAGGAGTAAGAACTAAATGCTAATTAACAGTAAAAGACTTGAAAGGCTTCCACCATATCTCTTTGGTCGTCTAAAACGTTTAACTCATGAGAGAAGGCGTTCAGGTTATGATATAATTGACTTGAGTATGGGAAATCCTGATAGGGCCACACCGGATAATATAGTCAATAAGCTCTGTGAAGCAGCCTGCGATCCCCGGAATCATAGATATTCGGCATCCAGAGGTATATATAATTTAAGAAGGGAAGTAGCCTGGTATTATGACCGGCGTTTTGGCGTGCAATTGGATCCTGAAACAGAGGTTGTGGCAGTTATAGGAACAAAAGAAGGTTTGTCTCATCTTGCCTTGGCCTTAATAGACGAAGGTGATATGGCTCTGGTACCTAATCCCACTTTCCCTATACATATATATAGCATTGTCATTGCCGGAGGTAACGTGGTTAGCGTTCCCCTACGGGATATGGACAGCTTTTTACCTGATCTTACCGAAATAACAAAGGAACTATGGCCAAAACCCAAAGTCCTGATCATAAATTTCCCCCATAATCCCACTACAGTTACTGCTGAGATGGCTTTTTTCGATGACATAGTCGCCTTTGCAAAAAAGCATGATATTATTATAGTGCACGATCTGGCTTATGTGGATATCGTATTTGACGGTTACCAGGCTCCCAGCTTTTTACAAGCAAAAGGTGCAAAAGATATAGGAATTGAGTTTATATCCCTGTCAAAATCTTATAATATGGCAGGATGGAGGTGCGGCTTTGCCGTCGGAAACAGGGAACTAATAGATGCTCTGGCTAAAATCAAAGGATACTATGACTACGGTATATTTGCTCCTATTCAGATTGCATCAATACTTGCTCTTAGGCATTGTGAAGACTGCGCAAAAGAAAATGCTCTGGTATATCAGAACAGAAGGGATACCTTGGTAGAAGGTTTAAACAGAATCGGCTGGGAAGTCCAAAAACCACCCGCCACCATGTTTGTGTGGGCACCAATACCCGAAAAATTCAGGCATATGGGATCAATGGATTTCGCCATGAAAATGCTGGAAGAAGCCGAAGTCTGCATGTCTCCAGGTGTTGGATTCGGTGATAAAGGTGAAGGATACGTTAGGCTGGCTCTGGTAGAAAATGAACAAAGAATTAAACAGGCAATAAGGCAAATGCGGAGAGTTTTTAATGCCTTTGAAACAAACGAGGTTGTTCAGGAAATTTCTGAGTAAAGTTTGTTTGTAGTGACACGGTAAACCGTGTCACTACAAGCTGAAAATGCTTATATTAAATTATATGGCTCTTCCGGGTTTAGTGTGGTGAAGATAAGAAAGTTCTTTATGCTGTCATTCCTGCTTTTGCAGGAATGACAAGCTGAGAGCATTTTCAATTATTACCACACTAAACCCGGAAGAGCCAATTATATTTTTCAATACGAAAAATTAATTTTATTTATCTTCGCATCATCTTCCTTCCAAAAACCAGAACAAAAAGTACGATCATGAATATGCCAATAAGGGCTTCTATCATTATAAATGGTCGCATATAGACTTTAGGTTCAAATTCAGCATGCCCAAGAGTTGCAAACACACTTACGCTGTAGTATATGGAGTAAAGAATTTTTGCCATAATACCATCATGGATATTTAAAACACCTTTATATACTATACCATTACTGGTAAAATAAATAAACGCAAAGAGAAAAATTACTACCAAGCAGCTAATTATAACATTTTTTGGCTTTTCACCATAACCACAGATAAGATCATAAAGATAATAAATGAAGCGTTTGACAGAATGTTTTTTCATATACATTCTTTTCATTACCATTTCTTCATAATACATCTTTCCTGCATCTTCATATGCCCCTGCTTCGGTATAAGCAGTTTTGGCGTTACAATAGCTTTCTTCTGCTCCTGTCCACATTCCTGCGTTTTTATAGGCATTTCCCGATTGAGCATAACTAAGGCCGGCTGCTCTCCAAGCTCTAGCGGTTCGGCATGCTTCTCCTGAATATTGATAGCTTATGGCAACTTCCCGCCATTTTCCGGTTTCTTTATAAGCTTCTCCAGCCCTTCGATAGCTTTCACCAGCTTTTTCAAATTCCATATTCTGCTCATAGGCATTACCTGATTGACTATAATTCAGTCCAGCTCCAAGCCATTTTTCAGCCCGTTCATAGGTCTCACCCGATAAACTATAACTGAGTCCGGCTTTGGACCAATCTTTATTTCTTCTATAACATTCCCCAGCCTGCCCGTAATCATAGCCAGAATCCTCCCATGCCTGAACCTGGCTATGGGCATATCCTGCCCATCCATAGAGCAGTCCCGCTCTGTCATATTCCCCAATTTCATAGAGCTCTCTGGCTTTTTTTTCCAGTAACCTTGCCTTCCTTGTTAGCTGTAGCTTCTGTTCTTCTGATTGTTGTTCACCCAATGCCACCCTTTACACCTCCTTAAGTGCCCGGCAAGTATAAAAGCACGGTGGTTACAGTGGCTTATCCACAAACTTGTGGAACGGCGGTATTAGCTGCCAATATATCATCTTCCAGTTGTCATCTTCTTTTATAAAATCAATTCTGCCATCAATACTGATTTCCCACTTTTTTGCCGGATCCCCAGGTTTGGGTTTAGTTTCTGCGTAGACTTCAAATTTTGTAATTACCAAAGCCTTATTATCTCCATCAAATTCAAAACTGGGATCCGAAAAACTGAATTTAAGCAGATCGTATTTTTCAGTCATTTTAGTTATAGCTTCTGAAAATCCAGCATAATCAGGAGGCAAAACTCCAGCAGCAATACCTATCATTGTAGTTACATCATTTGCTGCAACGTAATCTCTGGATATATAAGATTGTATTGTGGATATTTTATTAGTATCGAGTAATTCAATATTATAGCTTACTGAATTTAAAACCTGTATAATCTGGAAAGAAGGGCTATCAACAGGGGAAAGATTGATATTTATAAATAAAAGTTTTTGATCAAGTTGGGTCGTGTTGTTATAATCTTCATAACCTTCAGCAGAAGCCGTTATATTGATGTTATCTGATAATTCTATTTCTTCAATTATATATTTACCATCAGCATTAGTTACAACTGTCTGTTCCGTTATGTTTATAGTTGCTCCTTGTATAGGTTCTTTTGTTTCTGTATCCGTAACAATTCCCTGTATACTTCCATATATTATTTCCGCTTCCTGTTCCTGAGAATCTTCGCCGCAACCTGTTGCAAGATATAATAACACTATTGAGAAAATTAAGGGAGAGTAATACTTCATTACGATGCAATCCTATCTTTAATGATAAATTAGATCTCACCATTTAAATTTAACATTATTCGTTTTTAGATATGTTTACTACCAGAATGCCACTAGGCCAAATTCTACCTCTTTTCCCTTAATCTGTCAAACAAATAATAGATTTTTATTATTAATACATCAGCAAATACATAAAAACCCATTATCATTGAGCTTACAGGTATTTAGTATTCATATACTACATTATCATAAACGAATGTATTTCGTTAGTAAATGCTGAAAATTCCTGAATTATGATAGGTTTGCAGTTTTTTTTCGTTACATACTGGAACAACCATTATGTTATAAACATGAACATTTTTTATTTTTCGATGCCAATCTGCTGACGGATTCCATTTTTGAAATGATGATTAACTTCCAGCATTTCAGTTACAAGATCACATTTACTTAAAAGTTTTTCATGAGCGTCTCTGCCTGTAAGTATAATGTGCATCCATTTGGGCTTATTCTGAAGAGTATCAAGCACTTCATTAATATCCAACCAGTTATATTTAATAGGATATGTTATTTCATCAAGTACAATCAAGTCATAATCGCTGTTTAATATCTTATCCTTACACATTTCCCAGCATTTTAAGGATGTAATACGGTCTTTTTCTATGTCTTTTGATTTCCATGTAAAACCAGCACCAAGGGGAATTATCTCAAATCCCAATTTTCTTGCTGATATATGTTCACCAAATTCCACACCTTCCTTTTTGATAAATTGGAGCATAATGACTTTAAGTCCTCTGCCATAAGCCCTCATCATAGCGCCTAAAGCCGCTGTTGTTTTACCCTTTCCTTTTCCTGTAAAACACATTATAAGACCCTTGGTTTTTTCCCTATTCAATTTTTACTCCTGATCAATAATATATACTTACCTGTAATTGCAATCAGAATTAGGCATCACAAAAATTAATAAAGATATTTATCAAACCAATTTATAAATAAAGACAGCCATCACCCCCATCTTAATCCCTCATTAAATATGAGGGATTAAGATGGGGGTGATGTAAATTTGTATAACTATATTATGTTTTATCAGGCAAGAGAAGCTTTTCGTTCAATCTCAAGGCCTTTGACCAATAAATTAGAAACAATACATTCTTCATCTGTTGCTTCTGCAGCTTCATCAAGACTTTCCTCATCCAATCCCTTGGCCTTAACTTTAACATCAAGGATCATTTTTGTTATCTCGAATCCATCACCAACCTTCGACAAAACACAGGTTGCGTTTGTTTCCACCATTTCAGGTTCATATCCCTTTTCCTTGAGAGTCAGTGAAAAGGCCATGCTATAGCAGGCAGCATTAGCGGCTGCAATTAGTTCTTCAGGATTAGTTCCGGGTTCATCTTCAAATCGGGTTGTAAATTTGTAAGCTACTTGCTTGAGAACTCCGCTTTCAGTGTCTATTTTACCCTTACCTTGAGTTAAATCTCCAGTCCATACAGCTTTTGCTTTGCGTTTAATATCTGCCATTTTCTTTCCTCCTAGGTATTTTTAAGTAATTGTTCTGCATTTAATATTCGTATCATAAAAACTCTCATGAGCTATATGATACTATTCAGATAAGATCATCTTATGTGTTGACATATAATCTTCAGCCTTTACAACGTAAAAATATAATCCGCTGGATACTTTTTCACCATATTTATTTTTACCATCCCAATGGGCTGAAGAATTCTTATTAATATAAAACCCAGCAGGTTTAAATCCTAAATCCAGAATTCGTATTAATTCACCTGATGAGTTATATATTTCTATTAACATATTGGATGATTCAGCCAACTGATAAGGTATCCAGGTATCGGGATTAAAGGGGTTTGGGTAATTCTGGAATGATCTAGTATCACCTGGTTTTGCGCCTATATAATTGCTTTTTAACTTAGACCAGTATGTAGATTGCTTTTCTGATACGTTTACCGAAGTAGATTCTTCATCTGGCTCTTCAGGCACAATCATATCTGCATTAAAACGCCACCCCTGCTTACTTATGCTGTGTATGGTGAAATCAACTTCTCCTTCACCAAATATTGGACCTGAGTTAAATACAGCTACACCATCAACATTTGTAAAGTCAAAATCAGGCCAACCTATAGGTCCGCTCCACCATCCAAAAACCCACGCTCCTTCCACAGGATGACCATCGCCGCTTACCACAGTGACTTCAGCCACAGCACTCCAGGCTATAAAACCTTTGAAAGTCTCTATCTTTATATCTTTGACAAACATTGTCCGTGATTCTTCTGATACAACGGTCAGAATTATTGTTTTTGAATTATCAGCGAGATTAGCTTCGCCAGGAAGTTGATGTAGATTTATGGTGATCTTACTCTCACCTAATGATACACCAGTAGTATCCCATTGAAAAGTAAAATCATGAGATGACGCTAACTGTAGAATACCATCTTGAGGTGGTGAAATTTCGTTTCCTTTAGAGTCTTTTACAGTTACTTCCACATTCTCAGGTGTTGTGCCGTGATTTCTGACCGTAACAATAATTGTCCCTGTTTCACCTGAAATAATTTCCCTTGATGCCTTTACTGAGGTAATTCCTATATCGTGAATCGTTTGATATTCGTAATTTAATGCAGCCCATACATCAAGAATTCCCCAGCCATATTCCTCATCCCAACCAGGCTTACCCATATCTCTGGCAGAGAAAAGCAAGGCCTGGGTAACATCATGAACACCAGTAATGCCGTTGGCCAAAAGCATAGCAGCTGCTGCTGATATATGAGGTGCAGCCATGGAAGTTCCCTGGAAAAACCAGTATTGAAAATCTGCTGGATCCATCATGAAAGCCTGTTGCAGAACTCCATCGGCATATTCATCCTCGTTCTGGTCTACGCTAAGATCACCACCTGGTGCGGATATATCTATATAATCACCTACATTGGAATAAGGTGCGCGCTGACCATCTAATCTAACAGCACCTACAGTTATAGCATAGGAATCATAGGCGGCAGGATAGCTTGTTGGTGATCCAGCAAAGAATTCATTACCTGCCGCAGCTACCAGTATAACTCCTGATTCATGGGCGTTAATAAGAGATTCCTCTAAAACTTTTGATGGTTGACCACTACCCAGACTCATATTAATAACCTTTGCGCCGTTTTCAACAGCATAATCCAAGCCATCAATTATGGATGAATACATACCAAAGCCGTCATCATCCAGAACTCTTATCGGCATAATAAGGCAGTTAAATGCACCTCCGGCTGTTCCTCTGCGATTATTTGTATTCTGGGCAATAGTTCCTGCTACATGAGTTCCATGGCCGTTACCATCATTTGGATGAAAGTCATCATCCACAAAATCATAACCCTCTACGAATGATGTATTAGCGAGATCCGGGGCCTGGAGATAACCATCAAAATCTTCATAAGCTACACCTGTATCCACAACAGCTACAATGATCCCTTCACCTGTTGAAACATCCCAGGCTTTTTCCAGATTAACCCCACCTTGATCTGGCGAATGAAAATGCCACTGGAATTCATAAAATGGATCATTTGGTGTAAAATAGGCATAAGCAGTATAATTAGGTTCGGCATAGAGAACATAAGGAGATTTCAGATATAAATCAACCATTTCTTCCACATCTAGATTCTTGTCAAAAAACACCCTCTGAAATCTACCGCTGTAGCTTACGATATAATCTTTTATACCCTTTTGATTATGGATACTGTGTTTTATATCTTCAGTAACCCCCGGTTTAAATGAAACCAGTATTTCTCCCGGTATATAATCTGGAAAATCTGGCGGTGGTTTAAACAGCTTGCCAACATGTAAACTATTTGAATCAAGTGAAAAAGTATCGGTTGAGATTAAAAACAATAATAAGATGATAATAAACGTAATAAATTTATTTACACTCATATCTTATCACCAAATCAATGTTAATCTAAATTAGCTTTTCAGCAAAAGATCTCTATAGAATGTCGTAGAACGACGATAAAAATTCTCCACTTCTTCCCGTTCCTTGCTGCTTGCATACCTGTTTTTATCAGCCAGAGAAGCGAAAAGTAGTTCTTTACACCAATCCAGGTAATATTTTGCTGATTCCTTCCTGGGTTTCATAGGACTGCCTATTTCTATATAAACAGGATTAGTATGGGCAAAGCGAACTGTTTCTGAATTCTTTTCAAATACCCGCGCAGTCAACCAACCGCTATCCTCAATAACAATATCAAATCCCTGATTTATTTCAGAATTTCCGCCACCGTTAAATTCCTTTATAATTTCAGCATTATGTATTATCTGAACTTTATCCAAAATGTTTTGGGAAATAGCATTTACTGATACTTCACCATGAAATTTCTCACCAGCAGGAACTTCTATAGTTTTTCCTAGCTCAGAATGGTTTATAGAAAAGAATAGCATAGGACCATTGGTGGCAAAAGCCCTTCCTACTTTCATACCTCTCAACCATAAATTATGGTTAAATCTTCTTCCCAGATGCACATATAATCTATTATAACCTAAGGGATTTTTAAGCACACCAGAGGCGGATCCTGCTGATATAGGAAGCTTTATACCCAGATTCAGATAATGGTAATATTGGTTAAGAACATTCTCAACAAAACCCATTTGTCCGGGATAACGTTGAATATCCCTGGGCCGTCCCCAGGCCTCATCATCCATCATCTCCTCTCTCTGCATATGGTTATTAACTATCTCAACAGTGTCAACTCCACCCAAAGCTATATTAACTGGTGCTTCCCACCAAAAAGTCTTTTCCTGGTCTACAATGTAGCTGCGCTTTTTAGCTTCCTGACAATAAGCATAATTGGCAGGAAACCATCTGGACGTTTCACCGAAGTTAATGGGTTCATCAGGATTAATTATCATTATCGCACCGCCGCCGCGCTCATCTTCCTGGGTTAATATACCATAGATATGGTTTTCATCCACCTTAACGAATTTTTCCTCGGGTATTTCCCGGCTTCCCCAATCATTGCGATCATTCCATACGGTAATAACTGGGGCAAAATTTAAGTCCTCCACCAGCATAAGATGTGGTATATTTTCCAATGGACGATGGACATGTAGATCTCCAGAATACCAACCTCTTTCGGTCATGTCTATCCATGGATAGAGTTCACAATCTACGTTATGATCTTCCCCTTTTTCAATTTCCAGGGTTCCTGATACAGAGCGATATTCTTTTCCTTTTTCTACCAGAATATTTATTCTTCCGGGTGGAACCTGTAATTCAAACTTTCCATCCACAGTAAAGTGTCTATCCTTTTCATAACGTATACACTTGTTTGGATAATAAGATTTACCTTTTTTATCCTTAATATGCACCCTTGCGGAGGTTGATTTACCAGTATCAGCCTTTGTTATGTTTACTCTTAGGGTTTCCATGTTTTACTCCTTGGTATCAAAATGTATTATGTAATCGCCAAAAAAAATCAATATCACTTGATTGTCATTCTTGCGTTTTGCATGAATAACAAATTTTATAATTAACAATAGAAAAAGTATTTAAGTTCTTCCGGATTCAGTGTGGTAATAATTGAAAATTCTCTCAGCTTGTCATTCCTGCGAAAGCAGGAATGACAGCATAAAAGGTTTCTTATCTTTACCACACTGAACCCGGAAGAGCCAGTATTTATAATAAAAATTCTTTCATTTTTTAAAATTAAATTATCGGAAAAAAATGCACTTTTTATGCAATTTTTTCCCTGTATTTTTACTGATCAAAATTTTATCTCACAAGACAAAATCAGTCAATCTTAAACAGGAAAACATTTCAATATACAGAGAATATATTTCTTAATTTCTGTTTGATGAAATATCTTTTTGTATTTCCTAAAAAGTTAATATTTGGTTAACAATTATAACCCTCAAAGCTTTTTAGTAAAAAGCTTTGAGGGTTATAGATATAATATTTTATCTTACTAAACTGAAGTAGCTTTTACATCGGCATATTTATTGCATATATATTTGTATGATTGCATCCTCTTCTGAATATCAGAGTTGCATAATTTTCATTTTTTTTAATTTGGCATAAATTATTTCCATCTGGGGGTACAGATGGATTTCCTGAACGGGAGGGTTCAGTAATGTTTAAGACAGCTATGAGACAAAAATTCGGTTTAGTATTTCTTATTTTCCTAATTTCTGCTTTTCTCTTTACTTCCTTATCTTACGCTGCTACTGAAAGCAAGGTAACAGCAGAAGATGGTGGTAAAATAAAGATTGCCAGAGGTGTAACTTTTTGGATTCCACCTGAAAGCCTGAAAACAGACACCCCAATTTACGCGGATATGTGGCGGGAAAAGAAATTTATTGTATTCGAATTCGGACCTGACGGCACAAAATTCAGAAGGCCTGCTGAATTAAGAATACAATGGCAATCAATTAGGGACGCATCAAATTTTGTCCTTTATGGTGAAAAAGGAGAGCAGATAAAACCGGAAATAAATATAATTTCCTACAAAAGATCCGCTATTAACATTGAACTTGTATATAAGATAGAACACTTCTCCATATATTATTTTAGAAGAAGGTAACAGGCACTCCGTACCACTCAAAAAACCAAAGCCCCATCCATGTATACATGGATGGGGCTTTGGTTTTATTTATATGCATAATTTTTCCACAACAGCATTAGCCAAAAGCGGTACCATTATTTCATGATGACCTGTTATTGCATATCCATTTCCACCAGTATTAGTAGGTCTTTTAAGCACATTTTCCCTGGGCCGGTAATGCTGAAACATATCCATATTAGCAGTTGTAAATTCCACCACATCATTACCCATATTCCGGGCTATGCTCAGGGCTTTTAGGAATACCTCCGGCATTACCACAGCAGAGCCGATATTTAATAAAACTCCACCATTACCTAATTCCGATACTTCCGTAATGAAGGTGCGAAAATCCATAAAACTTGTTTCGCCAATAGCTGCCCCACTGGCTTCAGGATGTTGATGTATAATATCCGTACCAATAGCAACATGTACAGTTGCCGGAATATCCATGTTAAAGGCGTTGAATAATACACTGTATTCAGAATAAGGGGCTTTCAGTTCTTTCAATTTATGTCCCAAGACTTTTCCAATACCTTTTCCCCTGTTATATCCCTCTTTTATGGCCTGATTCATCAGACTCCCGGTTTCCTCCCACATACCGAATTTGCCAGTAACCAAATTAGTGCCTACATCCTCGGATGTTTCCCCGATTAATGCTATTTCAAAGTCATGAATACTGGCAGAGCCATTCATAGCTATGCCGGTGAGGATTTTCTTTTCTATCAAAGATATTAGTATGGGCCCAAGACCGCATTTAATCACGTGGCCACCTATCATAACTATGAATGGCTTTGAATTATTATAAGCCTTGCATATTGAATCAACCAACCCAAGAAAATCATTACCTGCCAGTATCCTGGGTAAACTAAATAAAAAGTCGTTAATAGAATTTATGTTACCAATTGGTGAAGCAAATTCTGAAACTTTGACTTTATTTTTACGCTCTTTTATGGAGTATGTAGTGATTTTGCTGAGGTCAGCAGGGATTATATTATCATCCATTATTCAACTTCCTTTTTACCGAATCCATTACAGTTTCGAGAGATATTGACTCCATAGCCTTGCATTTAATAAGTCCGCATCTTCCCGGATTCCGACCGGGATGA
>WJIO01000325.1 GCA_014730235.1 Candidatus Poribacteria bacterium | reverse complement strand
TCCCCTCGCCATGGCTCACTGGCATTTACAAATCGGCGAATACGAAAAAGCCATGGACTATTTATATAAGGCCTATGAAGCCCGGGACCAGAATATGCCCTATACCTGCACCCGGAGATATGATTCGCACATCCTCAAAGACTATCCGGCCTATGTTGAACTAATGGATCAAATGGGCCTCCCCATACAAGACTGATTCCCGAAGGATACAACATAAGAATAAACATTCAACCGCCCTTGAGCGAAAATTGTAAGCCTTCACAACATAAGCGCTATGTACAACATGCCTTTCTGTAATAGCTTAGCTCTATCGCTAAACAAACCAGAAAGTTATGAAAACAACGAAATCAATTTTACTGCTATTGGCCTGCATCGGCCTGCTGTCCGCATGCAACTTGGAAGATATGCCTTCTTCTGATGATTCTCTGGCCCTTGGTTCCACTTTTAACTGGGAGGCAGTCCTCCCGACCCTGGACCTTGCCTCCGGTATGATTCTCGTGGAAAAGGGAGGCTCTATCCAGGAGTCCATTGATATGGCTTCACCGGGTGATATTATTTATGTTGAACCCGGCATCTATCATGAAACACTCCAGAGCGACAAAAAAGACATCCGTATTGTTGGCATTCCCGGTGAAAACAATGAGATCGCAGTTCTTGCGAATCCCGGCGAGTCGATTCTGAAAATCCAGCCCCTGGAGAAGTCCCCCATGAAATCCGGCCGGTGCTATCTGAAGATGAACCGCGAAGATCTCGGGGAAGGTATTGCCCATTATGAGTTTGAGGTAAACATGGGAACCAAACCTTACGATATATTAAGGATTCACAGACTTGTCAGAGAATACAGGCCCTACCGTCCGGTTCGGACGAAAGGGAATGTATTTATGGTTCATGGCGGTGTCCAGGATTTTGAAGACATCTTTCTTCGCTACGGAGCCGAAAACATCAATGCAGAAACATCGGCCTCCTTTTATCTCTCCTCGAATGAAATCGATGTCTGGGGGATTGACCTGGCCTGGAACATGGTTCCGCTGGAAACAACAGATTTTGAATTCATGGAAGACTGGGGCATGGAGAAGGACATTCAGCACAGCCTCAGGGCTATGTTAATTGCCCGTCTGATCAGGGGACTTACCGGACAGGGCTTTGGGAAAATGAACCTTCTGGGTTTCAGCAACGGAGTCATGGTGGCCTATGGTGCGGCAGGTCTGGAGACCCAGGAGCATCGCATTCTGCGCCACATCAAAGGGATCATCCCGGTCGATAATCACTTTAAGACCACACCCGGCTCCGAACTCGATCAGATCAACTGTGCTCAGGCAGCGGCTGTGATGGAGCAACTGAATGCGGGTATGTATCAAGCAAACATGGCATTGGTTTTTATACAATTCGGAAGCCTGGCGCTCGGGGCTCCGGATGAAGCATCGGAGGCCTTCCCCGGCCTGACGAACATGCAGGCCCTGATGGCGATCGGAGCAACCCATAATGGGGGATTTCACTTTCATGGTGGAACTCCCTTTGAGTATTACTATACCGACAGCATGCGGCTGGCCCGCGTCGCTGTTGAGCTTGGACCCTATATGCCCAACAAGCTTCTGTATGAAAGCTATGCCTGCCCCTGCAGCTCACTGGAGGTAGCATTTGATGATCTACTGGAAGAGATCCGCATCCCTGTCCTGTTCATCACAGCAGAAGGTGAAACACCGAATGAAGACTATACCAGCACCCTGACAAAAAGCAAAGATATAACCCGCCTGAATGTCGAGGATCCGGCAAGGCCAAAAGAATTCGACATCGGTCACGGTGACATCTGGGCCGCCGATAATGCAGCAGAATGGTTCTGGGAGCCACTGCGCCAATGGCTGCTCGATCATTAAAATAATACGGAGCATCAGCAATTCTTGAAGGAATTGTTGATGCTCCAAACTTCGGTCAGCAGCACCTCCTTGTAGACCTTCCTTATGAGTCTGTAATCTAATATATTCATAATATTAGGCTAAAACCTTATAGTAATGCCAGGTATAACTTTGATGTTACAATAGAATTATAAAAAATGACGGCAAGTGAAAGTTCCAGGCATGAATCAACATTTATCAATGCCTGAAATTGGAGAAATTGTTAAAAGCGGATCAAGGTGGTAGTGTTTTTTACCGGTGGGTGGTAGTGGTATACATCGGCGTTAAAATTTAACAGCAATTCCTAAGACATTACTGAAGCTTTGCTATTGGTTTTTGTAGATAGAGTTGAGCATATTCTCCAGGAGTTTTCCCAAATTGTTTTTTAAAACTTGTAATGAAATAATTTGGAGATGAAAAACCTACCGAGAAAGCGATATCAGAAACATTACTTACGTTATTCTTTAACATTTCTGAAGCAATTTTTAGTCTTACGGATTTAATAAAGGCACTCGGATTAAGGTTAGTGATCGATTTTATTTTCCGGTATAATGTAGATTCATCCATATTGACTTCCTTGCTGAGCTCAGCTACAGAGAAACTTGTCTCTGAAAGATTGTCATTTACAACCCTGATTAATTTTTGGAAAAATTTTTCGTCAACTGATGTAGTAGTGAATTCTTTAGGTTGCAGATTTAAATTATTGATGTATTTCTCTCTAAGTTTTTTTCTGGATTCAATTAGATTTTCGATCTGTGCAATAAGTAAATTAATGCTGAAGGGCTTTGAAATGTAAGCATCTGCACCCGTTTCAAGACCCTCGATATGATTTTCCTGAAGGCCTCTGGCAGTAAGAAAAATAATCGGGATATGTGAAGTGCTTACATCATCTTTAATTTTCATGCAAAGTTCAATACCATCCATTTCGGGCATCATGATGTCACAAATTACCAGATCTGGTAGATATTTCGTGATCAGTTCTAAGGCCTCTACTCCATTTTTTGCTTCAAGAAACCTGTAACTCCTGTTGAGCTGAAGAATTATATATTTTCTTAAAGCATCATTGTCTTCAACAATCACCAGAGTGGGTTTATTAAAATTAATTGCAGTATTGTAAGGTGTAATTTTAATCACTCCGGGTTCTTTTTCGTTAATATCTTCATTTGAACCGGGACAAATGACATCTGAAGCATTAAAGAAATACTCAGGATCAAGCAGGCCAATTTTTTCTTCTTCAAAAAGGTGGGAATCTCCAACTGGCAAGTGGACACTGAATTTACTGCCTTTTCCTGGAACACTGCTGACTTTAATAAAACCTCTGTGTATTTCAGTATATCCTTTCACAATATTCAGTCCAATGCCTGTTCCAATTTCTTTCATTGGGTGTGTTGATGTTTGGAAGAATGGATTGAATATCTTATTAAGATCGTCTTCTTTTATACCTATTCCGGTATCTTTTACCCTTATTTTAATGAATTCTCGTGCAGGAAGACCGGCATCTTTCAAAAAGAAACTTCTTTTTTTGTTTTTTAAGAATATTTTTCTGAGCGTCACAATAATCTTCCCTCCTTCAGGAGTATTCTTTATCGCATTGGATAATAGATTATTCAGGATTTTTTCCATTTTTGACAGGTCGAACCATATGTTCGGACATTCATTCAGTGTATGAAACTCAATTGATATTTTTTTCTGATTTGCAATCGTACTGAAATTGTTACATATATGC
Organism: Candidatus Poribacteria bacterium; assembly: GCA_014730235.1. Taxonomy (GTDB): domain Bacteria; phylum Poribacteria; class DTPJ01; order DTPJ01; family WJIO01; genus WJIO01. The sequence goes on along the minus strand of WJIO01000325.1, from coordinate 4,128 downwards.
TTGATAAACAGTGAAATATCACTATAATGAGCTTCCAGTTTGATTTTATTTTGATCAATTTTCCTGAAATCCAGTATCTGGTTCACAAGATTAAGTAAGCTTGACGCACTTTGGTCTATGATTTTTATTTGCTGCAAGTCTTCTTTGAAAAGATTGCCTTTGCTCAAAAGGTTCTGAACCGGGGCAAGGATTAATGACAATGGAGTACGCAATTCATGGGAGATATTGGTGAAGAATTGTAATTTGGCCTGATTTCGTTCTTCGATTCGTTTTTTCTCCAGTTCGGCGTCTTTTAATTTGTGGATATAAGTTCCCCGCATTGAGCCTATGCGATAAATTCCCCATAAAAGAAATACAAGGACCACAGCGTATAAAAAATATGCCCATTTGGTGAGCCAGAAGGGTGGCAGAATTTCAATCGTGACTGAGGACACGTCACTCCATCGATCATCGTTGACAGAAGATTTGACGAAGAAAACATAGTTTCCAGGCTTTAAATTATTATAGGATGCAATTCGATTTTGCGCGCTTGTATATACCCAGGTTTCATCCTGCCCTTTCAGCATATAGGCATATCTGTTTTGTGAAGGGGCAGCATAATTCAAGGAAGCAATTTTAAAAGCAATTTGGTTTTTACTGTGGGGCAAGACAATTTTTGACTTTTCCCAGATCGTTGAATCAAGGATTTCGCAATTATCAGAATAAATCCCGGGACGTTCTATTTTATTGGAAACCAGTAATTCCCGGATAATAGCCTGTGATTCATGTACGTTTTCAATGATTTCCTCCGGGTAAAAATGAGTTAATCCATTCCTGCCACCAAAATACATTTTTCCAGTATTGCTTTTGTAATAGGCTCCTTCAACGAATTCATCACTTCCCGGACCATTAGAATCATAAAAGTTTTTGAATTTTCCGGTTTCCTTATTAAACCTGACCAGGCCGACCTTTGTACTTAACCAGATAAATCCCTGATCGTCTGGCAAGACAGAATATATATAGTTGTCAGGTAATCCATCTTCCAGTGTGTAATGGGAGAATAACCCCTTTTCACGATCAAGCATATTCAATCCATTGTCAGTACCGATCCACAGAGAATGTTCGCTGGTATCTTCGTAAATACAAAAGATTTTATTTGAATTAATACCTCCGGTACTGGTCTCATTTTTTGTATACTGAACAAAAAGCTGTTCCTTCCTGATACTGGTATCCATTCTTTCCGGATCAAGGGAGATGTTCAGTTTGAAGAGGCCTTTCTTCTGGGTTCCAAACCACAATTCCTGATGAGAGTTGATATGAAATGTGGAGATTTCCAGCTGTAGATCCTGGAACGGGTAATATTCCTGATATTCATTTAATCTGGTGTCAAATAACCTGGTTTTCTCCATCGTTCCAACCAGGAGATATCCGGGAGTTATTTCTTCTATTGCATTGATTCTAATTGAAATATCTTCTGAATCATCTTCATAGCTGATAAGTTTTTCTGAAACGGGGTTAAAAGAGACCAGTCCTTTATTCGTTCCAATCCATATGATTCCATTGCTATCTTCTTTAATTACCCGAATGTTGTTGCTGATTAATTGAGAATGCGATTTTTTATTAATATGCTGTATTTTGCCTGTTTTCTCGTCTATAATGCTTATACCATGCCTGTATGTACCTATCCAGATTTTACCTTCCTGGTCCTCGCATATTGCTTTAATATTATTATTTGTGATCGTATTTGTACTACTTGGATCCGATTGATATACTGAGAAAGCCAGTTGATCCAGATAATATGCATATAGCCCACCACCAGCAATTCCTAACCAGAGGACATGAGATTTATCAATAAATAATGAAGAGATATAGTTGTGGGTCAGATCATGGTAAAAATGGTTTAATGTTTTGTTTTTAAGATCATAAATATCAAGTCCATTATCGGTTCCGATCCATAAATGATCATTATAATCTACAACAAGACTCTTGATATTATTGCTGATCAAAGAGTTATTCTGATTGAGCTTTTTACTTAAATCATTGCTTATTTTCTGCCATTTTCCTGATTTGACCCTGTAGAGCCCCTGACTGCAGCCGATATATTTTTGATTTTTGTAGTTAACCTGTATATATCGTTCTGCGCCTTTTATTTTTACTGTGTCGCATAGAAAACAGAATTTTTCTTGTAATTCATCAGGCAAATTTTGTAAATCATATCTGGTGAACGCTTTATCCGGGATTGAAAAACGGTAGAATACACCCTCAGAATAACCGATCCAAAGAGAAGTGGAATCCGTTTGGAAAATCGTCTGTAAAGTTATTTCCTGAGGTATTTTGTAGTGATGAAAACGATTGGTAACATAATTGAATCTGTTGAGGATGCCCTGGTTTGTTCCTATCCAAAGATTTTTATCGTAATCCTCATAGATAGTATTAATTCTATTATCACTAATGGAATATGGGTTGTCTGGATCATCCAGGAATGATTCAAACTCATAACCATCGAACCTGTTTAATCCATGATAGGTGCCGATCCATATGAACCCAATGGAATCCTGTAAGATAGTAGTAACAGAGTTATTGGAAAGTCCATCGTTGATATCATAATGTCTTAATGGCATATTGAAATTAATATCAATTCCTCTGGAACTCCCCCAAAAAGACAAAATAAAAAAAATAGAAATGATTCTATTTTTCATTTTTTGAGCAGTAATATGTCCAAGTTATGGTATTTGGCATAAAAACTCAAGCATTACATTTCTTAATGCGGAGTTTTCAATATCAGTATAATAAACTGCATGATAATTAAAACTATTAAGTATTAAATAGCCGGACATTGCGATATAAGAATTATGCGATGCGACCAAAGAATGTAATAAAGTTCGTGTTGATTTTTTTTATCAGCTTATCAAATTGCAAAAGCTCTGAGGATAAAATAGATACGCCCGAGATCGTTTTCATTGACCACAAAAATCTAAGGTACATTGAAGATGAAAAAACCATAGAACTTCAGGTAGCAGCTGCAAAGAATAATATTGACAAGGCTGAAGAAATGGGGGTAGACAGTTATCTCTTATTTGCCAAAGAAACTTTTGAAGCTATCCTGAATTACGATTTCAATGTAAAAGGTATAGGGAATATTGGCCAATTAGCCTATCATGGAGATGATGATCATTATTATACTGCAAAATACTTAAGAAAAGCACTGAATGAAATACTTAAATATGCCGAAGATAAACAGATCAGGCTATTCTTTCACAGCAATCAATTTATTTTCCCTGATGAAGTATTAACGGTAATAAAACCGAAAACCTGGGGAACTGCTGTATGCCCGGGCAGAGAAATAACCTGGGAAATCTACCGAAAGAAATTGGATGAATTTTTCTCATTGTTTCCGGATATTGAAGGCTTTCAGATTACGGGTGATGAGACACAGGTTTCTGTACTGGAATGTTCCTGCGACTCCTGCAGGCATCTGTCTTTTGTTGACCGGGTCAATGAACTCACAAAAATTACAGGGCAGGTTTGTCAGAAGCATGGTAAGCAGGTACAGATGCGGACATGGCAACGAATGGGAGAACTGGAAGACGAAAAACATCCTTCAAAGATGGGTGAAGGATTACCCGATAATATTTTTTTCTCTATAAAAAATACGCATGGTGATTTCCATCTTAATCATTCTGTAGATGAAACATTTATAAATGCAGCTGACCCTGAACGGGTAATCGTGGAATTTGATGCATGGAGAGAATATGCGGGGAACAATTATTTTCCATGTTACATGGGAGACATCTGGGCTCCTCGTTTCCGGTTGTTAAATGAATTGGGCATTCAGCGTATTGCGATACGTTTAAACTGGAATTCTAATAAAAATCCAATATTCGAAATGCCCTGGGGAAATTTGGTGAATATCTATGTCTGTCTCAAACTTGCAGAAGATCCTTCCAGACCTGCAGATAGCATTTTAAAAGAATATATCGGCCTGCATTATCCTGAATCAGCACACCGGCCAGCTTTTGCACTATACAAGTATTCCCCGGAATTTCAAAAAACCATTTATTATCTATCGGAAATTTACCTGGCAAACCATTCCCGGGTCCATGATGAGGATGCCGGAGATGATCTGGAAAAAGCTCAAAGAAATGGGAT
>WJIO01000324.1 GCA_014730235.1 Candidatus Poribacteria bacterium | reverse complement strand
TCCCCGAGAGATTCGTTGTTAGAGACCAGGTATTCTTCTAGTTCTGCAAGATATGGAGCTGATTTCAGGAGAGTCTTTATAGTGGATCTGAGTCTCATAGAAAACAGATTTGGGGGAGTGTGATATATGTAATCCTGGTAGTTAATATTATCTTCTATGGTAGTGAAATCTATTATTTTGTCGAGTAGTTTTATCCATCTTTTTATTGATCCTCTGGGTCCGGAGATTATGGCTATTTCTTGGATTTTTGCACACCTTTACCTAATTCTTTAATTTCTTCTCCAGATATGCATTCTGCTTCCGTTTCCAATACAGTCATCAATATTTGCAGGATTGGCGATGGGATATATACCAATAACCTTTGCACCAATTATAGTGTTAATCTGATTAACTATATCCTGTAACTGCGTATTATTTCTGTGATTTAGTCTTATTATTGATTCCATCTTCTCCCCTCATCTAATTATTGAATGGGAAGGTCGGGATTTGAACCCGATCCGACTCAAGCCGATTCCGAACGTATCAAGCTTTTTCGTTCCCTCTTCCCAATATTACTCATGACGGGAATCTTGCGAGGCTGCAAAGACCTTCCGTGGTTCATAGATTACCGCCTTTTCTATCCTTGCTTTGGCGACCGTAGGAAGGATAACCTTTCGCATTCCTGCCATGACTGACCCTGTCTAAATTCTGCTCCAAAGATACTTGGCCAGCATTGATAACATGCCCACGCCAATAATTGAAAAGCTGTATTCCATGTTTATACCTCCGTTCTTGATAATAAAAAAAGGCAGAGGATCTCTCCCCTGCCTTACAACGAACCTATTCTCCTGCATTTGCATCCCACCACTGAGAATTAGATGCAGAAAAAATTGTTATATTTATTCGAGAGTTTGGATCACCTCTGCAAATCCATAATTAGGAAATACCTTTGTAATCACGATTCTGACATTCTCGCCCTTTTTTGTATCAGGCACGAAGATTATAAAACCGTTGTGCTTTGCCACGCCGTCGCCTTGCTTTCCGACAGATTCTATCGTTACATCTATTTCGTCATTCACTTTGGGTATGTTATTTACTTCATTCATTGTTCCTTTTCACCTTTATTTGATTTTACTTCCTTTTCTATGTCTCCAATGCCTTCTAGCATCTTGACAAAATCATCCACGCAGCCGGCATTCATTGAAGAGTTATTCAGAAGAAAGGAAATGGCTTGTTTGTGCTGTGCCTGAATTTTGGCTATTTGTATTAAAGATTTATGTAGTTCTGTTATTTGTTTTTGAGTATCAACGATCATCTTTCCAAGAGAATCAATCGAATTATTATTCACTTTTGCATAATCACTAAGCTCTTTTCGGACTTCATTTATTTTTTGATTGTTTCCAAACATTTTGTTTCACCTATTTTATCTACAAGCATAATCAAACTTGAATGCTTCTCCTTTGTCATCTTTGCATAAAACTTTTGTTGTAGAGTAGACACCATTGCAATATCCACCGTCCAAATAAGACATATTCTTTGATTGGCAAAATTCAGTTCCAAGATTCTGGACTTTTCCTTCACGTTCTGTCCAGGCACCAGCATACCAAATAACGTAAGCGATAATTATGATTCCAATAACATATGACCCGATAATGATTTTCCAACCTGCGATTTTCTTTACCTCTAAAAGTTTGCGTAGGATCTCCTAATCAGCGTGAAAAAGCGTACCGGATTTCTCCTCAATCGCCAAATTCACATACTCCTCACAGACTGCTCTGATCTTTTCTTTGACTTCCTCAAACTCACCGTCTTGCCAACCTCTGGCGATTACAATGATTGATTCATATTGACTTTCTTTCTCAATCCCGATTTTAACACCTCAAAAAAGCTCTCCTAAGTTATGTTATGCGACCTCTTTCCATCAATTTTCCTTGATCTCCCGATGCATCTCAATAATGCCAATGATTAATAGCAGCAGTCCAAATAAGGTGAAACGTATAGCGATTCCCAAATCCTCTCTCCAAAATCTAACAATGTTTGCTAATGCTGCCCCAGTTCCAAGTCCTGATATTATGGATATCTTGCTCATTTTACCGTCTATAACCCCTTCCTCCCAAACAGTCTCAATAAGGTCTCGCATAAATTCCCGTGATTATTATATCTCCTGGTATAGTGCCGATGAGAGCAAGCAGTAATACACCGCTATGATTGTGTATCGCTATTAGCCAAATCAAGTATATGCTTATAATCACTTTTTCACCTTGTCCATCAGTTTATTCAAAATGTCATCAGCAGATTCGCCGGAGACTCCAAATTTGCGAAGCCTTACAGCAGTCTGCTTTTTAATTCTTAGACTCGTATATATTTTTTGTTTTCCCATTGATGTATGCAATGTATGCATAGGTATATAAATACAATGGCGAAGGAATATATAATTCACAGCCAATACACGAAACTGTCTCTCCTGCTGCCTTTTGCAAAATTCACGAAATGATGCTCTCGCAATTTTCTCAGGGCATTCGTGGCAGCGTTGACGGATATTCCCATTGATTCAGATACTTGTCTTGGTGTGAATTCTAGTCCCTTGTTGTCTTTCAGGAAGTCATATACGTCCTGTTGTGTCAATTCTAACACCTCATTGATCCTGTCATAATGCTGGTTCATCACCTTCTACACATTTGGAACAGACGGATTCCTTGCCGGCGCGTTTCACCCAGTAGCAACCGCCTGGACATGCCTTTTCATCGGTACATCCGCAGTATTTGCATACATCTTTCTCTGTTTCAGTCATGGTTTCACCTCACAATTTATTCAAATCAACTTCGATACCTCTCTGTTGGCAGTAATTGATTATCTTGATGCATATAGCTCTTGTCCTGTAACAGTTTGTCATCAATTCCTCAGATGGTTCTTCGTTGTTGTCTATTAACTGAAAATATCCTTGATCAAGATTATATCTTTCCTGAACTGCTTTTTTGTATTCTTCTTTTTTCATTGATTATCACAACCTGTTTTTACATATTCTATTAATCTGTTTATTAGATGGAATCTCTTTCGGCAGTATTCCGAAATTTTCTAATAATTCATCATAATCAAGTATTACGCCTTCCTCGCAAGATATCTGATAGTTCTTGTCTATGGCATCAATTATCTCCTGCCGGGTGAAACTCATCTTTCCAGTTATCTTATCGTAGATTTCTCTACTGAATAGATTTGTTTCCAGGTCAATGTAATTGCATTCCTGTATGTAAGTTATAATGGCTTCATTTCGTTTCTCACAACCCCTATAACTCCATCTTGGGCATTTTCCGCAGTTATGGGAGTTCGGTTCGGTTTCTGATTGCTTCATTTTTCATCACCAACGGCACTCATCACTATTCCAGACTATTCCAGATATACTTCCAATAACTATCATAACAATCAAAGATCTTGTAAGTAAACCTGAAAACTCGAGCACAGAATCCCAGAGCAAAAAAGATATTACGGCAATATATAAAATGAATGTGCCAACGCCAACCATGCCACCCACCAATCCTGCTTTGATCGTGCTCATTCCGGCCGCCTCAATTCAGGGAATTTCTCCTGTAATGCTCTATCTAGCTCATCAGCAAACTCGGCAATCTTCTCAGGTTGTTCTTCCAGTGATATTCCTTTTTCTTGGACTATATCGCAGGCATGGATTATAATCGTATTCAGAAACTTGCCCCTGTTCTTTTCCCAGTTAAATCTGCTCACTGTTCTCATGTCTTTATTTGGCT
>WJIO01000323.1 GCA_014730235.1 Candidatus Poribacteria bacterium | reverse complement strand
TGTTTATAAGAATTCAGCATGAAGAAACAGATGAAAATGCTCAAAGAATATAGTTCTATGTCATTCCTGCTTCAAGCTTTTTGAAAAAGCTTGAAGCAGGAATGACAAGCTGAGAGAATTTTCAATTATAACCACACTGAACCCTGAAGAGCCAAATTTCTTTACTTCCACAATAAACCAGAAGAACCAATTTACCTAATCAATATGGAATACCTCTTCCATTTCTGCCTACCATCCATCATTGGTCCGGGTATCCAGAGGTTTTTGCATTGGTTTTACAAAATCCTACCATTCCTGAGTTTTCGGTGTTATTCACCTTAGATCTAAAATCAATTCTGTCTCATCTTTAGCTCTAAACTGTCTCATGTATAAGTTATAATAAAAGCCCTGTTTTTCCAGCAGACTTAAATGGGTACCGCGCTCAATAATCTCACCGTTGTTAATTACCAGAACCTGATCCGCGTTGTGTATTGTACTCAGACGGTGGGCGATAACAAAGGCAGTACGTTCTTTCATCAGGCGCAGCAGTGCCTCCTGAATGTGCATTTCAGTACGGGTATCAACGCTGCTGGTGGCTTCGTCGAGGATCAGAATTCCCGGATTGGCCAGGGCTGCCCGGGCAATAGCCAGAAGCTGTCGCTGTCCCTGGCTGAGGTTGCTGCCCCTCTCCGATAAAATTGTATCATATCCCCGGGGAAGATGACGTATGAAGTGGTCCGCATTAGCCAGATTCGCCGCTTCGTAGACTTCCGCATCTGTGGCATCCAATCGGCCATAACGGATATTTTCCATTACCGATCCGGTAAACAAAAATGTATCCTGTAAGACTATTCCCAACTGACGGCGTAAACTTGCCTTCTGGACTTCAGTAATATTATAACCGTCTATGATTATTCTACCCTCGTTAATGTCATAAAAACGCGTCAGAAGGTTAACTATAGTGGTCTTACCGGCTCCGGTTGGGCCCACCAGGGCTATGGTTTGTCCCGGTTCAGCATGGAAATTTATATTCTTTAACACCGGAACACCAGCTTCGTAACCGAAGTATACATCCCTGAATATAACCTCTCCCCTTTTGATTTCCAGAGGTTGGGCCTGGGGTAAGTCAGCGATTTCAGGTTCTTCATCCAATATTTCAAATACGCGCTCCGCCCCAGCCATGGCTGATTGTATGGCGTTATACAGGTTGGCCATCTGGTTTAAAGGTCGTCCAAACTGCCGGGCATAGCTGATAAATGCAGCAATAGTACCCAGAGTAACCAAATCCTTAACGGCCATCCAACCTCCGGCTGCAGCTACTATAATAAAACCCAGGTTATTGACAAAGTTAGTCAAAGGGGCCAGCACCAGAGCGAAAGTCTGGGCTCGGGTGGCTGCCTCACGTAAATCCCAGTTTGCCTTTTCAAATTTTGTAAGAGCTTCTTTTTCCTGTCCATAGGCTTTTACCACACGCTGACCGGTTACGGTTTCTTCTATGAAGCCGTTCAGTATTCCCAGGGTTTTCTGCTGTTGCTGGAATCCCCGCCGGGTACGCTTTGATATCCACTTGGTTAAAAACACCATAAGGGGAATGGTCACCAGACTTACTGCCGCAAGGTATACATTCAGCAGAAGCATCATAATGGCAACGCCTACGAGGGTAATAATACTGCTGACAAACTGGGCCACACCTTCCCCAAGAACTCTACTTATGTTTTCCTCATCATTGGTCAGGCGGCTCATCAGTTCGCCATGAGTTCGCTGATCAAAGAAGCGCAGGGAGAGAGATTGAAGCCGGGAAAACAGGTCATTACGCATATTACGGACAGTATTCTGGGATATACCGGCCATTATGTATGTCTGTAGCCATGTAGTGAGAGATGTTGCAGCATAAACACTGATCATTAGCATAACGATCCAGAATAAACCGCGCAAATCCCCGGGTATCATGTAATTATCTATAGCCTTCGCCATCAGGTAGGGGCCTAAAAGACCAAGTATTGTAGTAATTATAACAAGAAACGTTACACCTAATAAACCCGTTTTTTGTGATTTCAGATAATCCCAAAGGCGAATCATGGTACTTTTGGTATCTTTAGCCTTTTCTCCGGTACCGATCATTGGGCCTCTTCCTGGCCCTCCCATGTGAAACCCCTTACGCTGTCCGCGAGATTTCTCCTCACGCAATGTCAATACCTCCGTTTCCGAGTTGTGAATTATAGATTTCCCGATATATTGGACTTGATTTAAGAAGCTGGCTGTGTGTACCCTGGGCGGCTATTTTGCCATCTTCCAGTATTAAAATCTTATCAGCATTTAAAACCGTGCTGATGCGCTGTGCTATTATAAAGCTGGTGCAATCTTTCATTAATTCCGCAAGGGAATCCTGTATCCTGGCCTCTGTCTCCACATCTACAGAACTGGTGCTGTCATCCAGTATCAATATCCTGGGTTTGGTGACTAATGCCCTTGCGATTGCGACGCGCTGTTTCTGACCGCCGGATAAATTGACCCCGCGTTGTCCAAGCTGGGTATCATATCCCTCAGGAAACCCACTAATAAAATCATGGGCCTGGGCGGCTTTGGCGGCTTCTACTACCTCCGGATCTGTCGCTTCAGGCCTTCCATAGCGTATATTGTCTCTGATAGTGCCGGAGAATAAAACTGACTCCTGAAGGACAAAAACCACGCTTTTACGCAGAGCATCGTTTTTTATATCCCGCACATCTATGTTATCAATTTTTACCTTACCACCCATAACATCATAAAATCGCGGGATTAAATTAACCAGACTTGATTTCCCTGATCCTGTAGCACCCAGAATTGCAACAGTCTGTCCCGGTTGCACCTCAAAACTTACATCCCGAAGCACTGGCTCCTGGTAGTTATCATCATAACCAAAGGTAACGCTTTCAAAGGCCACCTTACCCCGAGGTTGAAACATGGTCAAGGCATTCGTTTTATCATTGATTTCCGGTTTGCTGTTCAACACCTCCTGTATGCGGTCTGCTGATGCTTTAGCCCTGGATATTTGTATCAACAGCATGCTAACCATCATCAGGGAAAAGAGGGCGTGAAGCAGGTAGTTTACAAAGGCCATAATCTGACCAACTTTCATATTACCGGCAGCTACCTGTAGCCCACCAAACCATATAACGCAAGCTACGCCTATATTAACAGCCAACATCATAAAAGGCATTACCACAGCGACAAGTCTCATGGCTTTAACCGTATCATTACGCAGATTTTCATTGGCATTACCAAAACGCTGATTTTCATAATCTCCTCGCACAAAGGCTTTTACCACTCTGATACCAGAAAGGTTTTCCTGCATCACCGTATTAATTCTGTCAAGCCTCTCTTGAACCCTTAAAAACATAGGATGGGCTTTTCTGATCACCAGGATAATAACAAGCAATGATACAGGTCCAAGGGCCAGGAGTATTAGTGCCAGACTGGGACTTGTGATTACAGCCATAATCAGGCTTCCTACCAGTATAAGGGGTGCTCTTACCAGAATTCTCAAAGCGATGAGAACTACCAGCTGAATCTGGGTTACATCATTCGTCAAACGGGTTATTAACTGTCCGGTTTCCAGCTTATCCAGATTACCAAAGGATAGGGATTGTATTTTCCGGAATAGCGCGGTTCGGAGATCCGCGCCGTATCTCTGGGACACCCATACAGCAAAGGCAGTATTTCCCGCACCACCAAAAGCTCCAATCAAAGCGAGACCGATCATAATCAAACCTGTATTTATAACTATGGACATATCCATCTGGGCGATGCCAACATCAATTATCCTCTGCATCATGCGGGGCTGGGCCAGGTCCATAACCACCTCAACCAGCATAAGGAATGGGCCGATGATGATCTGCTTCCAGTATGGACGTAAAAAGGACGTTAGTTTTTGTGATGATTCAGGCATTTCTATCAAAATTCCTTCTTTATACTTTCTATCTCTATCTTTGCCCGTTCCAGTCGCTTTACAGCTTCGGACAGTGTTTGTCTGTGGGATGAAAGCCTGATACCAATATTTTTAATGGTTTTTAATACAGCATCAGGAGCTGGACCACCTATATGGCTTTTCAGGCTTACATTTTTTTGCGGAATTGTTAAAGCCCCAAAATCCTCTTCATCTACTTTATGATTAACACCTGCATTTTCCATCGCCTGATTAACAGCCGATAATGTAAGCTCTCCGGCCTCATCAGATAATTTAACGGATTCGGCCACTATGTGGTAGGCTTGCCTGAAAGGAAGATTAAATTTTCGGGTGAGGTAATCGGCTACATCCACAGCGTTGAGAAAACCCAATGATGCCTGTCTCTGCATTTCACCCTTGTTTACCTGAAGGGATTTAACCACTTCTTTTAACACCACCGGGGCTAACTCACATTCGTTTATTATATCCATAATCAGATACTTTGTATACTGACCATCGCGATTATAACCTGAGAGGCTGGCTTTGGAAATACCAAATAGGGCCTGAACAGTTCCCTGAGCTATAGCGGCTTTGGCTCTGGTAACTTCCAGCGGGCCGGGGTTTCGCTTTTGGGGCATTATGGAACTTCCCAGCACAAACCGATCATCAAGCTTTAACATCCCGGCTTCGGATGTGCTGAGGAATACGAAATCCTGAGACATAATGCTGAGATGGTTCATCATAAAGGATATGGCAGAGGCAAATTGAGCTTCTGTTTCCCACCGGGAAGATACGCAGTCAATGCTGTTCTCCTGAACTTCATCAAATCCCAAAAGCTTTGCCGTAAGGTCTCTATCAATGGGCCATGATGTGCCGTATCCAGCGGCTGCGCCTAATGGACAGCGATTTGTAATGGAGTAAACAAATTCCATGCGATCCAGGTCTCGCTCCATGGCCTGGGCGTAAGATGTAAGCAAATGACCGAAGGTTGATATAGTAGCATGCTGGTAGTGTGTAAAACCGGGCATAACTGTCTCTATATGCTCCTGGGCAACGTTCAGCAAAGCTTCCACAAGGGTGATCAGGCTGTCTGTAATCTTTAGAATTTTCTCCCTTAGATACATACGCATGTCGCATACAATCTGGTCGTTTCTACTCCTGCCGGTATGAACCTTTCGACCAATAACCGGATCACATTTTTCGGTAATAAAGCTCTCGATATTCATATGAACATCCTCTTTTTGTGGATCCAGTTTAAATTGATCTTTCTCATGCAGTTTACGCACCTGATCCAGTGCTGATAATATTACTTTTACTTCTTCCTTGGTCAATATGCCCTGTTTATACAGCATTATATCATGGGCTTCGGTGTTCCATATATCATATGTTATAAGAATTTCATCGGCCATAGGCAGGCTTTTTACATCCCGGCCTGCACAATAAAGGACACTTAATTCCTCTGGCTGCTCCTCCAATCTATGTCCCCAAACTGGACTCATATTGGGAATCCCCCTTTCACAGGATAAATGATGTTCACTTTTTAAAGATTACGAAGAATCATATTTTTCAACCTTTCATATAAAAATCATGCCAATAAGCTATTATATCCATAAAAATCCTGCAAATCAACCAAAAATGTCTTGACATTGCATATGACCTGTAGTATTCTAATTGATGTAGCAGGTTTTTGTTGAGGTGAATTAGATTGCGAGTAGCTGCGGTAGTTTAATCTACCCTCCTGCGGCTTCGGTTCTAAGGGCCCGCAAAAATCTAAGGTCTGAATAGATTAATAGAATTTATTCGCAGGAGGTGTGTCTAAGTGAGAAGCAAAGGTAGAGTCAAATGGTTTAATGAGCGCAGGGGTTTTGGTTTCATCGAACAGGATGGAGGCGATGACCTTTTTGTCCATTATTCTGCCATCAAAATGGATGGATTCAAGACTCTAGAAGAAGGTCAGGAAGTCGAATTCGAAATTATTGAGAGTCCAAAAGGTTTACAGGCTGGAAATGTAACCCCAGTCTAAGGGGGTAAGTTTCTGAAGAATATTTAACATTTAAGCCCTGGTTATGCAATGTCATTCCCAGGGCTTTAAATTTATAGTTCTTCAGGGCTAAGTGTGGTAAAAATGAAAAACTTTTACAAGCTTGTCATTCCTGCCGCGAGCTTTTTAAAAAGCTCGCGGCAGGAATGACAATCAGGATAGATTTTTCCTGTATAATTTGTGATTTCTCTTTATTACCACAATAAACCCGGAAGAATCAAATTTATCAGATATAATTAAACAGGTGGATAATATGCATTTAAAAATTATATCCTGTAACGTGCTTTTCAGAGAGGTGTGTCTGGCTGCGGCTTATTCAGAAAATGTAATAGATATGGAGTTCCTGGAAAAAGGTCTTCATGATGAACCGGATAAAATGCGGGAAGTAATTCAAACCAGAATAGATGCAACAGATGAAAAATTATATGATGCGATTGTGCTTGTTTACGCCCTTTGCAGTAACGGTCTAGCAAATATCAATGCGCCGGGTATACCATTAATTATACCTAAAGCCCATGACTGTATAACTCTTTTTTTAGGATCAAAAGAAAGCTATATGGAACATCATAATCGAGTTCCGGGAACTTATTATTATACATCAGGCTGGCTGGAACGCAGCGGTGGAAAAGTCCAAAATAATCCCCAGAGCAGTCAGGATCAAGTGAAATTAAAAAGTAAGTATCAGCAATATGTGGAAAAATACGGAGAAGATAACGCCAAATACCTGATGGAATTTGAAAATTCATGGGTAAATAATTATACCTGTGCCGCATACATAGATGTAGGCTTAGTAGAATTTCCTGAATATGAAGAAAAAGTGCGTCATATAGCTGAACAGAACAACTGGACATATGAAAAGCTGACTGGCAATATGCGTCTTATTAAGGATTTAATTGATGGCAAATGGAATAAAGACGAGTTCCTAACAGTCCCACCACATCATAAAATTGTTCCGTCTTATGACGAGGGTATAATTACCTGTAAACTATTGTGAGGTATTTTTAGTTTAATATATTGTAATCAAAAATGAAAAATGTGTTTAGAATAGTGCATTTATCACAATTGTAAATTATAAAATTTGTCATTCCTGCCTCAAGCTTTTTAAAAAGCTTGAGGCAGGAATGACAAGCTTGTAAAAGTTTTTCATTTTTACCACACTTAGCCCTGAAGAACCAATTTATTAAACTTGATTAATTGATTTAATAAGACTGGAAGGACTGTTTGTTATGAAAAGATATTTAGGATTATTTATATTAACCTGCTTATGTGTCAGTATGTTCTGCAGCTCTATCAGGAGCGACGTTCTTAATGATCCCAACGTCCCCGATGGTGAAACCTTTGTCTGGCGATGGGTTCGGGAAGGTGAAGAGCCACAATTGTCCCTGGTAAAATGGAGTGTATCGGAATGGGAAGGTAAACCGGTATATAAAATTACATCAGACTCAGGCAATACGAAGCATGCAGAATATATTCTTAATAAATCGGATATGCAACTACTTTATTTCTATATTATTCGTACAGACAAGGAACATCCATATGAAGTTACTATGAAAGCTAAAGAAGATAAGCTATATCTTGAGGCCAATATAGAAGGTGATAAAAAAGATAAGGATATTGACCGTAAACCCGATGGTTATAACGGAATTATGCTGGCATACTGTCTTCGAGGTTTTCCCTTTGGTAAAAAAGAAGAAATAGAATTGCATATAACCCCTCCTTTTAGTAACAAACTTCCTCTATGGGCATGGAAAATGTGGGGAGCATATGCTAAGGTAGTAGCAGAGGAAAAAGTTACTGTTCCAGCGGGTACGTTTGATTGTTATAAACTGGAAGTAGGAGCTTCCGGTGGGATAATAGGACGTTTGACATCCGAGTATTATTTTTGGTATGAAAAGACTGCCCCATACAGATTTATAAGATACCAGGAAAAAGATGGCAAGAGTTATACCGAGTTGATGGAATTGAGATGTAAAGGGGAAGAGAAATAGGAATATAGGGCACGTTTCAACGTGCCCTATACGCATCTTCTTTCAGCATCAAATTTACAGATTTCAATGCGTTGATCATACCATATCCGATATATTCATCCGGGTTACTATGATTAGATGCACCAGCTATAACATAATCTCGAAGGGAAAAACCCGAGTCAGAGTTTAACTCCATAAGAAGAGCAAAGAGACCGGTTACATGGGGAGCGGCTACGCTTGTACCCGAAACTCTTCGCCAGCCGCCGCTTTTTTCACCTACCAGGATAAAGTCACCAGGGGCCAGAACGCCGCTGATTTTCATTTCATTTCCATAATTTGACCAAGATGCCCGATCCCCATTCATTCCTGCCCCACCGACACATAATGCAACAGATTCCCTCGCCGGTGAATAAATAACATTTTTACCTTCGTTACCTGCTGCGGCTACTGTTATAATTCCCTTTTCAGTCATGTATGATATGGCTTCTTTTATGGATATAGATTCAAAATCAGCACCCAGACTGAGATTAACAATCTTAATGCCCTCTTCCGCAGCCCACTGGCAGCCTTCAATAACGTTGGATATAAAACCCCTGCCCTGATTATTCATCACTTTTATAGCATAAATTTCTGCATCAGGTGCAACGCCTATAATACCCGAATTGTTTTTTCGTCCAGCAATAATGGAAGATATATATGTTCCATGATCATTATCATCCTCGTAACGGCCTCCATCAATGGCGTTATATCCACCTGCTATACATCCCTGCAGATCAGGGTGATCAGGCGTAATTCCTGTGTCAATTACACCTATACGAATACCTTTTCCTGTGGTAATATCCCATACTTCAGGTGCTTTGATGTATCTTACCCCCCAATCGGTGACTTCGTCGGATATATTTATCTCATATTTGCTGATAAATGCAACGGAAGGAAAATTGACATCCAGCATGAATAATTCGTAATCAGGTTCTATATAACGGGTGTATGGAAGGGATAAGATGTGGTCTTTCTGATCTTCGTTGAGATAACAGGAAACGGCGGATATTATATACAGTTTATCAATTACATCTATATCTATTTCCTTTAATTCATCATATATTTTATCCATATTCTCATTACCGTCAAAGGCCACTATAAAGCGATAAGCTGGATTACGCGGAATTATGATTTCACTGCAACCATAGATAAAAATTAATGAAAAGATCAATATAATAATATTTTTTATCATTTTTGTTGTTGATTCGGAATTTGCTGGGACTATATAATATCAATATTCATTTTAGTTTATCAGCTTTGATTCAATATGTCGATAATAAAAGTTTTATTCCAAGCATAAAATTTATGTCCCTGTGTTATTGCGAAGAACGGGGTAACAAATAAAGTTTGGCTCTTCCGGGTTCAGTGTGTTAAAGATAAGAAACTACTATATGCTGTCATTCCTGCTTTCGCAGGAATGACAGGCTGAGAGAATTTTCAATTATAACCACACTGAACCCGGAAAAGCCTATTTTATTAAATTTTCAGAATGTATCTTGACACCTTAAGTTTGATCAGTTAAAATGCGTTTGTTGTATCATAGCAGATATTATTATATTCACTGGTGAAAAATTTAATGAGGAGGTAATATTGAGATGAGATTAAAGAATTTTATTTTTGTCTTGTTTGTTATTTCTCTTTTATTTTGCTATTCTGCTGAACAGACTCAGGCTGAAATTGATCCTGCAAGTGTGGTAGGTCTCTGGCTATTTGAAGAAGGTAAAGGTGATATTGCTGTTGATAGTTCGGATAGCGGCAATGATGGCAATATTGCCGGAAATGCAAAATGGATTAATGGTCAATTTGGCCAGGCGATGGAATTTAACGGCAGCGATACCTGGGTAGAAGTTCCATCAAATGACAGCCTGGTACTGGAAGAACTTACCATGGTGGCCTGGGCTAAAATAACAGATGATAGTGGAGCCAGATGGCAGTCAATCATGATGAAAGGTCAGAATCCCCGGAACTACCTGCTGGTAGTTGACAAAGGTACTCAGAAACTTCAGTTAAGCATCACAAAAGGTGCTAAAGACGCCTGGGGTGGTCCTATTGCCGGACCGATAATAACTGATGGTGAATGGCATCATCTTGCTGGGGTTATAGGAGAGGATACAGGTCTTGTTATATACGTGGATGGTGTTCAAGTAGGTCAGGAGCCTTATTCTGTACCAAGTCTGGATGCTGAACCGGATGTCCTGAGAATTGGCGATGGTTCATCCGGCGGACACCAGTTAATGGGTATATTGGATGAAGTGGCTATTTTCAACGTGGCCCTGGATGTTGATGATATTGAAGAGATAATGAATAACGGTCTGGAAGAAGTTACGGGCATGGGCGCGCCTGTTGAATCAAAAGATAAGTTAGCTGCTCTCTGGAGTGAGATAAAATAATAATTGATCTGAGTTTGACGTAAAAAAGTAAACCACTAAATCGGAGGAGAAAATGCCCCTTAAAATTATTCAGGTTGGTGTAGGTGGATTTGGCACTTCATGGCGACACGCACTTACTACCAGTCCGGATGTTGAAGTAATTGCCCTTGTGGATATTGATCGGGATATTCTCAAGGAAGCCGCTGATGTTTTCAATCTATCAAGTGATAAGTGTTATCTGAATCCTGATACAAACTGGGCTGAAATTGAAGCTGATTTTGTAATTGATTCAACACCCCAGTTGCATCATCACACTAACGCCATGAAAGCTTTTTCAGGAGGTAAACACCTTCTGGTGGTTAAGCCTATGAGTGACCAGTGGAAAACCGGGAAAGTTATGGTGAAAGAAGCTGAAAACAGGGGGCTTAAAATGGCTGTAGCCCAACAGCTTAGATACCACCCGGTTATTATGAAGATGCGTGATTTAATACAATCGGGTGAAATAGGGGAAGTAGGATATATACATCAGGACGCGTTTTTCGGCAGTCCGGGGTATGGAGGAAGCTACCCACAACCTTATCCACTGCTGGTCCAGGGGGCTATTCACTTCTTTGACTACATCAGATGGATTATTGGCTCAAATGCAAAATCGGTATGGGCTGAATGCTGGAATCCATCATGGATAAATGAACATGGCTGTAGATGTTCCTATGTTGTCTTTGAAATGAAAAACAACTGTCGGGTTTGCTTCCGGGGAGTTGCTACCGAATCAGAAAATACTAACTGGACGTGTAACTGGCATATTGAAGGGGAAAAGGGTATAATAAAATTAATAAATGACCACGTGTTCTTAAACGATAAAGAAATAGCCGTTTCATGGGATGATGAAACCCATATCAGTGATCTGAATTTACCTGTTTTAAATAAGATAGTTCTTGATGAATTTATCAGCTATATAAATGGAGACAAAGAGCCCGGTTTCTCTGGTAAAAATAACCTGAAAAGTCTTGAAATGGTCTTTGGAGCTATTAAATCTTCCGAAACAGGTTGTAGATATACAATGGGAGAGTGAGGATGTCAGAAATAGAGGCCAGGTTCATCGGCTCTATGATGGGAACTTTTGTTGGAGATGCACTGGGCAGACCCTATGAAGGACGTGATGGTAAATCAATAGATATCAACAAAATAGAAAATCCCCTTTATGAAGGCAGATATACCGATGACACCCAGATGATGATTAGTATAGCTGAATCCCTGATTGAAAACAAAGGCTTTGAAGGTGCTGATGTTGCCAGAAAATTTACGGAAAATTTCGATCCTATGCGGGGTTATGGTTCTGGTGCAGTACGTGTAATTCAAAGGCTTTTATCTGGGGTTTCATGGAATCATTCCGGTTCAGCAATATTCAGGGGTGGTTCATATGGAAACGGTGCAGCCATGCGCATCGCGCCATTGGGATTACTATATCATCACGATAAAGATAAATTGCTTGAGGTTGCCCTGTTTTCCAGTATAATTACCCATACCCACATCCTGGGAAAAACAGGAGCAGCTTTACAAGCTTGCTCAGTGGCGCTGGCATTGCAATATGGATTAACGGGCAAGTTAAATCCAACGGAAATGGTAGATAAACTAAAGGATGAATTACCCTCAGATGCAGAAATATATCATGAAAAACTGGATCATATTGTAAAGTTTCTAAAATCCACACCTTCTCAGGATGAAGTAATAATAAACCTGGGCAATGGCGTTGCCGCTTTTGACTCAGTTCCTACCGCCATATACTCATTTTTAAGACATATTGATTTTAAGAACTCTGTTATATTTGCCATTGGCCTTGGTGGTGATACTGATACTATTGGGGCCATGAGCGGCGCAATCGCCGGGGCATATCATGGATACAAATGTATACCGGAAAATTGGCTTAATAAACTTGAAAATGGTTATAAGGGACGAGATTATGTAACAAAGCTGGCAAAGGAACTTTATAATACCTGGGTAGTTATGAATAGTGGATTTTAGTGTTTTTGAATATAAAATACAGTTGACACAACACTTAGATAAGTATAGAATATTGAAAATCAACAATTCATTTGAATAATAAGATTATTCCTGCTTGAGTTTGGAAATATAAAAAACAATGTCCAATTAAGAAAAAATATCCCCTATTTATCATTCCTGCTTCAAGCCTTTTAAAAGGCTTGAAGCAGGAATGATAAGCGGAGAGAATTTCAAATTATCACCACATTCAAGCCGAAAAAGCCATGAAAAATAAGAAAGGTCTGGTTATGAAAATCTTTTGTAAAGGCTTTATTAAACCATTATATCTTGCCTTAGGAATGGTATGTATTGGTATGTTTTCTATAAATCAATTTGCAATATCGAACGATGAAGATATAGTTTTTGGCGTTGTAAGTGATATTCATTACGCTGACAGGGATACGGCTGGCCAAAGACATTACCGGGATTCCATAGCAAAAACCCGGGCGATGATAAAGGATTTCAACAAAATTAAGCCATCATTTATCATTGAGTTGGGAGATTATGTGGATAAGGGCGAAACTTTAGAAGCTGAATTAAGCTATCTGAAGCGGATCGAAGAGGAATATAACAAATTTGAGGGTGAAAAACATTACGTCATCGGTAATCATGATGTAGCTACATTTTCCAAAAAGCAGTTTATTGAGAACAGTGGGGCGACCAAAAACTATTATTCCTTCGATAAAAGTGATTTCCATTTCATTGTCCTAGACGCTTGTTACAATGAAGACGGTTCGGATTATAACGCAGGGAATTTTCAGTGGACTGAAACCTACATACCAGCTAAAGAACAGGAATGGCTTAAGAAGGACTTAAATCAGACCGACAAAACCGCCATAGCTTTTATACACCAGAGGCTTGATGCGGATGAAGATCCCCATAATGTAAAAAACGCTGAAGAAGTCAGAAAAATACTGGAAGACTCCGGCAAGGTTCTGGCAGTTTTTCAAGGGCATGACCACAGGGGTGCGTATAATAATATCAACGGTGTCCATTATATCACAGTAAAATCTATGGTTGATGGACCAGGGGTTGAAAACAAAGCCTATATAACAGTCCATATAACAGAGGATCAAACTATAAAGATCAAAGGTTTTGGTAAGATGGAAAATCAGGAAATACCAAGGCCCGATAGTGCAAAGGTGGAATAAATTGGTGGACGAAAAGAAATTCCTGGTTGATGTGGGTATGAATGACTTACCTTTTCCCATGCGGGTGATATCAAAAGTTGATCCTGAAGGTCAATTTACCATAGCTGATATATCCATTAATGCAAGGATTATGGGCGAATTTGAAGCCCGTTGGATTGACAAGTTTATCAGCATTGTCCATGAACATAAGGATCGAATAGGCACTAAAACCCTTAGAGCCAATATCCTTGATTATCTGGATGAATTAAAAGCGACTACGGTTAAGATTGACTTTAACTATCCGTTCTTTATGGAGAAAACTACACCTGTATCGAAAGAAAGATGCCTTGTCAGGTATCTATGCACGTATTCCGTTAAGGTCTCATCCATTAACCGGGAGCCAAAGGTGTTTTTCAAAATTGAAGTACCGGCTATTACTACATATCCTGCCTCAGACCCAACTGTTCCCGGTGGTCTGTTTGGGCAACTAAGTCTAGCGGTTATTGAAGTAGAATCGTCGGAAGATATATATCCTGAAGAAATTGTTGATATTGTGGATAGAAACGCCTTATCTCCGGTATATTCTTTCCTCACGAAGGAAGACCAGGTTTATATTATCCAAAAGGTACATAGGGAGAATATATCCAGCGTGGTTATGACGGACAAAATAAAAAGAGAACTTACAGCTAAACCTTACATTAGCTGGTATTCCGTAAAATGCAGTAACTTTGGTATGCTGCACTCATACAGCACCATAATAGGAACGGAAAAGAGTATGTGGGTTCCTTTTAGTGGACATGAATGAAGTAGGGAGACCTGATATGTCTATATATCCTCAGATAGTACCTGTAACGCAAGGAACGAAACATCATTTTTTTGGTTATTACGACAAATTTCCCTGGGATATTACCGGAAGATATATGCTTGGATTGGCTGTTGAATTTATGGACAGACCGCCAGAACCCGATGATACAGCCGAAATAGGCTTAATAGACCGGGAAGATGAAAACAAGTGGAAAACTATTGCTGAAACCCACGCCTGGAACTGGCAGCAGGGAACCATGCTCCAGTGGATGCCCGATGCCCCGGACAGGCTTATTATATACAATGACAGAGTTGGCGATGTTTTTATATCAGTTATCAGGGATATTCATACAGGTGAAAGTAAGACTTTACCTCTGCCGATATATGCCCTTAGTCGTGATGGTAAATTTGCCGTCAGCGTAAATTTCTCCAGGATACATCAGATGCGCCAGGGATATGGTTATCCGGGTCTGCCTTTGCCCGATGAAGATGAACTGCATCCCGAATACGACGGTATCTACCTTCTTAATCTGGAATCCGGTGATTACAAGCTAATCATTTCTCTGGCTCAAATTGTAGAAATAAGACATAAAGCCAGTATGGAGGGAGTTAAGCATTGGTTCAATCACCTACAATTTAACCACGATAGTTCCCGATTTTTATTTTTGCACCGATGGAGAAGGCAAGAAGGACGGGGACATTGGACCCGATTATTCACAGCAAATCCCGACGGATCAGAGATACACTGTGTTGCTGATCATGACATGGTTTCCCATTTTGACTGGCAGGATAATAAACATATACTGGCCTGGGCTACTCAGCATGATATAGGCGACAGGTATTTTGTTTTTACCGACGGCACAGATGAAAAACAGATCATCGGCGAGGGTGTTCTGACTACAGATGGTCACTGCTCATATTCGCCAGATGGTCAATGGATACTTACCGATACTTATCCCGACCGGGAGCATAAGCGCACTTTAATTCTCTACAGGTTGGCTGATGGAAAGCGTATAGACATAGGTAGATTTTATGCCCCACCAAAATTGCGTGGGGAAATACGCTGTGATTTACATCCCCGATGGAGCCGGGATGGTCAGCAGGTGTGTATTGATTCAGCCCATGAAAATCATCGGCATATGTATGTCTTGGATGTCTCACATATTGTTTAATTTTCAAGATACACGCCTTCATTAATGAGAACATCTCTCAAGCTGGCATATTCAAGCTCCCGGGTTCCACAGTTTTTACGGACACAAAGGGCTGCCACTGTTCCAACCGCCTGACCCTGACCCATGCAGCATACAGTATTCCTGGTGGACATGTGGGCATCATGGTCTGAGGTTATTAACATTCCAGCGGCAAGAAGATTATCTATCCCGGCCACTATTAAAGCTTTATATGGTATACCATAAGTGCCGCCGTCCTTGATCTGTAGACGTGGGGCGCTGTCATGAAAACCATAGGACATTATATCATCATCAAAGTGCCTTCCTTCAAGCACATCCGAAAGGGTGATGTCATAATCACATCTTATCAATTTTCCGCGCCTGATGCACAGTGTAGGACTTGTCCTGGCTATAAAGGCTTTTTCACACCCGGGAACATACTTTCTAAAGATCTCCACAGCTTTTAGCTGTCGTCTTCTGATCTCTACTTCCGCTTTTGCTACAGCATCCCTGTCTGTTGGACTAACAGGCATTCTGTAACCTATCTTGATAAACATGAAATAATCATCATGAACGGTAGTTGTAACCATAGCCATATGAGCTTCCTGCACTGCTTTTGCAAATTCAGGGGATATTTTCGCTGCACTTCCGCTTAATCTCACGATTTGACCTTCTTTTCCGCTGCGCATACCCTGGCTGTAATCCCCCAGGGCATCATGAGATTTGAGAAATTCGTGGTATTTTTCAACGCTAACATTAGCGATACCTATGCTGTTTGCAACGCCGTAATCATTTGGTTCAGTGTAATCAGCACCGGCATAAGCACACAGATCACCATAACCGGTACAGTCTATAAAGGATTTGGCGTAAATCGCCTCCCTTCCAGACCGACTTTCCGCTATTACTCCTCTGATTACTGAACCATCCATAATAGCTCCTGTAATAAGTGTATTCAGAAACAGGGAAACCCCGGCTTCTTCGAGCATTTCAAGGGTTACAAGCTTATATAACTCAGTGTCAATAGCGGTGCATACTGAATCATAGTCATAGCGTCTGAGCATTTCTGCGTGACCCGATGTTCCACCAACTTTTTTAAGATGGTCTACAATCTCCTGGGGGATACCTTTTACAACCTGACGTTTTTCCACTCCCGGAAAGGCTTTCCAAAGGTTATAAAAACTATGCAAAGCTGTTCCACCTTCCACAGCTATACCTCCGGTATAACCTTTTGCCTCTATTAGAACTGTTTTTGCACCATTACGGGCTGATGCCAGTGCAGCGACAACTCCTGCTGTACCACCACCTGCCACTACCACATCAAAATGCTTTATGGGTAAATTCTTTTCCGGTTCTACATAGTAATCCATTTTAAAACCCTTTTTTAATCCAGTTCACCGGATTCTTTCATACTGGCTCCATAAGCTTCTAACTCAGATTTTTCCCGGGGAGTAAGTTCAATATGGTCTGATATTCCAGATGCAACCTTATAGAATGATTCAATATCTCTAAGTCCTCTTATGGTAATATGCACAGCTTTGTGATTTAGTACATAACGATAGAACTGCTCAATATCAGGATGTTTCTTTCTGCGAAGGAGTTTATCCGTTCTAGTGGCATTCATAATTACCACGCCTGTATTGTGATTTAATGCTTCTGCAAAGACCGTATCCTCTGCATCCCGCATAGCACAATTATACCAGCATAATACTGTATCAAAGAATCCTGTTGCAACGGCAGCCTGTATCTGAATCCAGTCGTGTCCTGTAACACCAATAAAGCGGACAAGGCCTTCATCCCTTGCTTTTTGAACCGCTTCCAAAGCTCCACCAGAACCCAAAGCCTGTTCCCGTTCAGGTTGAGTATTCAGATGATGAAGCTGATAGATATCTATATAATCTATACCAAGGAGTTCAAGGGATATTTCAAGTTCCGCTCTGGCCCCATCTGCATCCCTTTTAGTAGTTTTAGAAGCTAAAATAAGCTTATCACGCTGGCCTTTTATAGCCTGTCCGATGACTTTTTCATCATCACCATCTTTGTATGTACGAGCAGTGTCTATGTAGTTGATTCCACAGTCTATAGCAGTTCTGTATATATCCGCGGATTCACAGTATGCACCGCCAATACCCAAACGGGTGACTTTCAGTCCGGTACGACCGAGAACAATTTGAGGGAGATTATAACGCATAAGCCTGACTCCTTATATTGCTAAGTCTTATTAAATCTATCAACCACTGTTGGAGCTTAAATATTTCTTTATATCTTCGGCAATTTTTTGGGTTATACCTTTTACACTTCTGAGATCATCTATACTGGCTCCCTGCATGTTTTCTATAGAGCCAAAATACTGCATAAGCATCTGCTTTCTTTTTGGGCCTATGTTTGGTATATAATCCAGTATAGAGACTGACATAGTTTTTTCCATAAGTTTGTGATGATATGCAATAGCAAAGCGATGAGCTTCGTCGCGGATTCTCTGTATCAGGTGCAAGGCGGGGTCACGATCACTCAATATAATTGGTTCTGATTGTCCCGGTAGATATATCTCTTCAAACTTCTTTGCCAGACCTATTATGGGTTGGCTTTCCTCTATTTCTACATCCCTTAGAGCTATGAGGGCAGCGTTAAGCTGTCCTTTGCCACCGTCCACCAGAAGCAGATCCGGCAGGGGTTTGTCCTCTTCCAACGCCCCTCTGAATCGTCTAGTTATAACCTCCCGCATCATGGCGAAGTCATCCTGACCTTTTACTGTCTTGATTCTGAACCTTCGATATTCTGATTTTTCCGGCTTACCATCAATAAAGACAACCATAGAGCCTACTGCCATATTACCGCCCATATTTGATATATCAAATGCATCAATTCGATGGGGTTGGGTTGGTAGGGATAGAATATCTTTTAATGCAATTAGAGCGGGATTATCGTCCTGTTTGAATACCTTTTGCTGTTTATCCCTCTCCAGTATGGATTTGGCGTTCTTGGATGCCATTTCCACCATGCTTAGTTTTCTACCTTTTTGGGGTACGTGGAGTTCTACATTAGAGCCTCGCTTTTCGCTTAACCATTTAGTAATTACTTCTGGCATCTCCGGACTGTCCTGAAGTATTATTGTCTTCGGCACAAAAGAAGCATCATGATAATATTGGGTAATAAATGCTGTAATTATATCAGTTGATGAAGATTCCTCCGTTCCATTCATGAAGAAATGCTCTTTGTCAAGGAGTTTTCCTCCTCTTACCATTAGTATCTGCACACATGCTTCATCATCTTTTCTGTAAAAACCTATTACATCCTGATCTTCCCCTCTGCTGGAAGTGACATTCTGTTTCTGGAGTATCTTCTCTATATTTTCGATTCGATCCCTGAAGTGAGCTGCTCTTTCGAAATTCAGATCAGCGGCTGCCTGATTCATTTTATCCATAAGCTTTCTGATAACCGGTCTGGAATCACCTTTCAGGAAAGCCCCTACACTTTGGCATACTTCCTGATATTCTTCCTTATCCACCATTCCTGCACACGGAGCCAGGCATCGGCCTATATGAAAATCAAGGCAGGGACGGTTGTCTGTCTTACCTTCTTCTATGTTGAGATCACAGGTGCGTATGGGAAATGCTTTAGTTATTTCCTTCAGAGTTTGTCTTGTGGCTTTGGCATGAACATAAGGCCCATAATATTTTGATCCGTCATTTTCCACTATCCGGGTCATGGAAATCCTGGGGAAATCCTCTGATGTTACTTTCAGGTATGGATAGCGTTTATCATCTTTAAGCCTGACGTTATATCTGGGATTATATTTTTTGACGAGATTGCTTTCCAGTATAAGCGCCTCTACCTCATTATCAGTAATTATGTAATCTATGTCTTTAACCCTAGGTATTAAGTTGGGAGTCATGGCATGGAGACGGGCATTGGGGCCAAAATAATCCCTTACCCGACGGGATAAAGATGATGCTTTGCCAACATAAAGAACCTTTCCGTCCTGATCTTTCATCAGGTAAACCCCGGGTTTTGAGGGTAATGATTCTAATTTTTTTTCTACTATTGAATTCATTTTACTTAAGTAATTCTTTTTCTATATAATCCTTAGCTTTCAGAACATAATCTTTAGCAGGCACATCCTGTTTAGAAGATTCTACAATGATCCAGCCATCATATCCAGCTTCAAGGATGGGTTTCATAAGACGCTTCTGATTTAGGATTCCCTCTCCCAGCATAGCCCCTTTGTTACCTTCGCCAATTGCTCCTATATGGAGATAAGTAACCAGAGCGGCGTGTTTTTCATACATTTCATAGGGATCTGCTCCGGCTATAACCTGATGAGCGGCGTGAAGACAAAGGCCCACAAGAGAAGTATCCAGATATTCAAGAAGCTTATCAAGCTCTTCCGGCGTTTCGATCATACAGCCGGCATGGGGATGTATACAGGCAGAAACTCCATAATTTTTCACCGCTTTGCCTATGCTGTTCATTGTTTTAGCTAACTGTTTAAAATCATCATTGTTGAAACCTTCAGGCTTTTGATTTTTTGGAACCCCGCCGTTTAGTATGATAAATGATGAATTAACTTTAGCGAGAAAATCAGCGGCTTTAACGGCTTCTGATAATACTTCATCTTCTTTTTCCGCAGAGATAAATTTATCGTTGTTAAAATACGCCCCGGTAAGTTCAATGTTGTTATCTTCCAGGAATTTCCTTACCCCTTTTTCCTGACCGAAATACTGGTTAAGATGGACAGTAAATACCTCTATACCCTCGATACCGGCTGATCCCATTTCTTTTGTGGTTTGCTCTGGACTTCCACCCCATACACCGATCTGACATCCTATTTTCATATTTTTCCTCCGTTATATATGCTCAGAACTATTATTATATGAAAACTTGATGCAATTATAAATCACTATATATATACTGTCAACAAAAAAGCTTCCCGAACAACTCAGACCAAGTATCAGTCAATTATCAACTAAAGAGAAGATTCCGATTGCAAATCAATACTTGCTTATTAAAAATTTGCGGGTATAATTAAAATAAGTGGTTCTTCCGGGTTCAATGTGGTAAGGATAAGAAACTTCTTTATGCTGTCATTCCTGCGAAAGCAGGCATCTAGTCTTTATGCGGATCTACTGGATTCCTGCTTTCCCAGGAATGACCGATTGAGAGCGTTTTCAATTATTACCACACTGAACCCCGGAAGAACCAAATAAGTTTTAGATCAATTTTTACACTAACAAAGCGAGGGTTTCTAATGAAATCTTATAAAATTCAGTGTTACATCCCGTTAATATTCCTGCTGGTTATCTTGTCTCTTTTTGCCTGTGGAAAAGAAAAAAAGCAGGTTGAATCATCAGAAAAGACCGCTCAGGTTGCAAAAGCTTCCAGTGAAAATGAAAATAAAGTTGTTTCTTTTTCAGATGATGTTTTACCTATTTTCAAGTCCGAGTGCTCTCCATGTCATATTATCAGCGCAGCACATGGTTTAAGCCTGAAATCCTATGATGATGTTATGGCCGGTAGTGAACATGGAAAAGTCGTTATAGAAGGCAATTCAGCCGAAAGTTCACTGGTAAAATACCTCATAGGTGAATTAACCCCAAGAATGCCCCTGGACAGAGAACCTTTGGAAGACTCAGATGTCAAGAAAATAAAAGATTGGATAGACGCAGGTGCGAAAAACAATTAACTTTATGAACTGAGAATTCTAAAAAATCTCTAAAACCAATATTTATAAGAATTCAGCATGAAGAAACATATGAAAATGCTCAAAAAATATAGTTCTATGTCATTCCTGCGAAAGCAGGAATGACAAGCTGAGAAGATTTTCAATTATTATCACACTAAACTTTTTGAGATTCTTTATTCTGCTTTGAATGATAAATACGAAAATGGTATCATTCCTCTATACCATACCTTGTACCAAAATAACCAACAGCAATATTCAGATCAATATGATCAATTTTGCCATCCCAGTCTACATCCCCTAACATTCCCGGAATAATTTTACCCATATTGCAACAAATAGTGACAATATCTTCTATATCTACAACACCGTCGCTGTTTACATCCCACAGGGGATTCCATATTCCCACGTATTTTTCCTTCGCCTCTGATTCATATCGTTTAAAGGATTCTGCGTATCTGGTATTGGGAGGATAAGGGGAAGCCCTGGCGTATCCTGATTTTACAAGCTCAGCGTTTACAAATATACCATTAGAATATACATAAGCCAGAACCCGGTCATAATCATCCATAAAATCAACGTCAAATTCCAATTTAACTTTCATATCTTTCAGGAATTCTTTATTAGCTTCCGCTGCTTCCTGATAATAAGGTTCATCTATTTCTGGCGTATCAACTCCAATATACCTGATATACCTTCCATTTCTTAATTTTATAGTGTCACCATCTATAACTTCAGAAACTGAATAAAAATTTTGCCCCGGAGTTACCTGAAATATTAAGATCCCATACGTGTCAGCAACGTATATCCGATTATCCGCAACAAATACACCCTCAGCTACACCAGGAGTATCAAAGGTATGGTATATATCAACAGGATCAGTTAAATCTGAAACATCTTTCACAACCATTCCCATTCTGCCGTCAGCGATATATGTATATTCGCCGGAAACATATACGTCATGAACCAGACCAGGGGTATCCAGATCATAACCTACATATTGATGATTAAGTGGATCCGATACATCAACATATCTCAGCCCCTGCCCACCATAGGCTACATACGCATAACCAGCGGAAATGTATACGTTCCAGGCAGCACCTTCCATCTCAATAGATGGATAAGCATAAGGTCTACGGGGATCGAATATGTCAATAACTTTCAGGTCTCTGGAATAATCGGCTGCATAGGCGTATTGACCTGAAACATGAATTCCACGAGTTGAACTCTCAGTTGGAACATCGCCTAATATTACAGGATAGGCTGGATCGGATATATCTATAATCTGCATGCCACGTCCTGAGTCGGCAACATATGCATAATTATTTACCACAAATACATCCCTGGCTGTTCCTGGAGTGTCTTTTATTCCTGCGATTACGGGATTTTCAGGGATTGATATATCTGCAATTATCAATCCCTCAGAGCCGGAAGCTATATAAAGATAATTTTCATTTATAAACAAGGCACAGGTTTCACCGGGAAAAGAAATTTTATTCAGGATATAGGGATTACCAGGATCAGATATATCTGCTAATATAATATTATCTTCCAGCGTCGCTATATATGCATAATGATTTTGAACACAAATATCAATTATCTCTCCTGAATATGAAATATTTTCTGATAATATCTCACTTCCAGATGCAATATCCACAATTTTTAAACCACTATTACCAACGGCCATATATACTTTGTCCTCGTGTATTGCCAAAGATTCCGCTTCATCATCGAGTTTTATTATCTCATAATCAAAACCTGTATTATTCCATTTCAGGATACCCAGCCCTTTTTTACAGGCGATAAAAACATAGTCATTTTGAACGCAGACATCCAGAGCATCGCTGGCAATATCAATGGTATTCAAAAGCACAGGCTTTTCTGGATATAACACATCAATTATATGCAAGACTTTTTCGCTGGAACAAACCATATATGCCTTGTTCTTTGAAAGGTTTATAGCCCTGGCAGACCCGGGAAGATTATCCAGGTAACCTATCATTTGAGGGTTATATGGATCTGAAATGTCTATTATCTTTAGCCCACCAGTGCCGTCGGCCACATAAGCTTTATTGTTGGAAACAGTTACATCATAGGAATATTTAGTTTTCCAGCCGGATTCTACCTCTGATATTAACTCAGGTTTTGATGGTATGGAAACATCCACCACCTGCAATCCGCTCCTGTAGCTGGCAATATATGCAAAATCACCCTTAACAAATACTTTTCGAGCATCTCCGGGGATATCCACATTACCTACTATCTCAGGTTTAGAGGGGATTGATATGTCAGCTATCTTAAGTCCAGCATAAGCATCAGCTATATACGCGTAGCCATTGATTACAAATATACCCAGGGCTTCACCCCGGGTAGATATCTCACCTGGTTTGATTATATATGACGGATTTGAGACATCAATAATCTCCATACCCCATACCGTAGAAACATAAACATAAGGCCATGAAAAAGCTATATCAGAATAGTTACTGCTTATATGTAGTTCGGACAAAAGGGTTGTTTCTGCCTGGGTAACGTTAAAAGCCACAGAAAACAAAAATATAGTAATTAGAAATAGATAAATGAAAAATCGCATCTTTGATTCTCCTTATAAAAGACTTGTATTCATAAGACTTGAGTTAATACAATACATAGAAGACCACAATTTTTCAAGGAAAATTTTTGGTTTCTCTATAAACTGATAAAAATCATTGTATATTGGCATATAATGTTTTAATATCTATAGTCTTCAAGGATAAATTTTTACTGGATTTCTGCCTTCGCAGGAATGACAGACTGAGATAATTTTCAATTACAACCACACTAAACCCGGAAGAACCAAAAAAAATAAGTCAGGAGTAAAAAATGAGTAAACTTCCCAATATTATATACATCTATGCCGACGATCTGGGACGCGGGATGTTAAGCTGTTACGGTCAAAAACATTTTGAAACTCCAAATATTGACAGCATTGCAAACGATAGTGTGTTATTCAGGCATTTCTACGGTTGCGCTTTCTGCGCTCCGGCCAGGGCCAGCCTGATTAGCGGGATACATGATGCCCATGCTGGTCGATGGAGCTTAACACGGGCAGGTATTTATATCGGATTAAGCAATGGAACGATGACTTATGACAAGATCAGGGAATTAATCAACAACACCGGAATTGAGGCCCGGGCTGATGACGTTTTTCTGGGTAATATGGCCCGGGAAGCCGGATATGTTACAGGCCAGATTGGAAAGCTGGAATGGGGATTTTCCACCACACCTGAGCGAATCAAAAGACATGGGTGGGATTATCATTACGGTTATTACGATCACCAGAGATGTCACGGATTTTATCCACCGTTTTTGTTTGAAAATGGTGAGATTATCCATATTAAAGGATGCGAAGGGAACCTGGGCAATGGAACAGCTCAGACTCACTTCGCATTTTACGGAAACCTGGATTTTGATTATGGTTTATCGGGTATCGGAGATGGTGCTACTCTTTAACGATCTTCATGGCAATATCCGCCCACTCCCATAATCTCTGGGGTTCATAATTGACTGTACTTATGTCTTTAAGAATAAACTCCACCGGGCAGTTATGACGTTTGCAGGTTTCATGGGTATTGCGAAGGGCCTCTTCAACGACATCAGGTCGCCATGTATCCCAGGCCAGAAATGCCGGATTGGGCTTTCGTGAGTAAACAAAGTCCGATCCAATCTGACTTGCACCTTTTTCCTCATCAACCCATGGACTCATGGATATTTTCCTGACGTGGGGTAGTTCCCGAATAATGTCTATCTTCTCGTCCAACGGTTCACAGCATCCGTAATATCCCAGTCCGAAGCGTTCGTACCACTTGGCGGCATAGTCAATCTCAAATTCCTTGTGCATAGTTGGTGAAACAGTGGAGAAAATTTGGGCCATACCCATAGTCCAGTTATCTTTGGCCCTGGGTCGTTCAGGATCGAATCCCGGGGCCGGGAGTTCCCCGGAAAATGCGCCGGTGCAGTGAATCCTGTTGGGATTATATCCCATAAGGCCTTGTTCCTCAAGTTGATCCAGCATATAGAGAGAGGCATCTGTTACCCTGGAGATAATCTTGTGCATAAATTCAGGCCTGTCCACCAGATCCAGAATCATATTATTTGGACTGCGCCACTGGACAATTCTATCCCAGGGGGCAAAACCGGGTAAAGACCCCTGCATGTATATATCCAGTATGCCGTCAAATATTTCTCTTGCCCGTTCCTCAGTTCTTTTGGTAGCTTCTTCATTATAGCTGACTTTTGGCATCTGGATTTTCATTATGTCTTCTTCGGTGCTCATCTGATCAATATAACGATGTCCTACCACGCCGTTTCGTGGATCAGTTACCGCTCGTTCTTCAATAACTCGCACACCGAAACCGGTATTGCTGATAGATTTGGATAGAGTTACATAGGGTTGAACCACCATATCTACAGGCATGTGTTTCCATAGATACAGGGTTCTTCGTAACTGCCACTCAATACCCCGACAGAAAGGATCTTCCGATTGGATTGTAAGTTCGTCGTTTACATTCATCTCATGCCATGGAATCTGGTCAATCATAACCATACCCCTGACCGGATTAAGCCCGTTAAGAGCTTTCCATAGTTTGATAGTTTCCTGTTGTTCTGGCAGAGCGGCGATCTCTGCCACCTGTTTTCCCAGTTCTCTTAGGATTTCATAATCTTTTGTATTATCTGACATATTTCCTCCATCATTCTTGTTATGTTTTTATTTTTGGTTCTTCCGAGTATATTATCATCCCGATAATGTAGGCTGGCAGAATATCAGAGCAAACGGTATCCAGGTTCCTATTGGATTTCTGAATATATCAAAGCTTTTCCTCCCATCTATAATTATGAATTTATGAGAATGTATCATATTACTGATGAAAAATCAATATTTTTCATTTGGATGAAACTGATAGCCGGAATTACCGGTGACAAATCCAATCTGTTCTTCAGTAAGCTTAAAACAGCTCATCCCATGCTGCACCAGTTGTAGGGTCTCAAGATAGCTCAGCAGACGTTGCGAATGACCTTTCCGAACTACATAAGTTTAACAGTGCAATTCGTACCTGTCTCAACCTACTAAATTGAGACAGGTACGAAATACATATCAATCATAAAATTTATGTCCGTAAAAACTTTGGCTCTTCCGGCTTGAGTATGGTAATAATTTGAAAATTTTCTCAGCTTGTCATTCCTGCGAAACTCTTATTCCTTTTTGCTCAAGCTTTTTCAAAAATCTTGAAGCAGGAATGACATAGAACTATATTCTTTGAGCATTTTCATCTGTTTCTTCATGCTGAATTCTTATAAACATTGGTTTTAGAGATTTTTT
Organism: Candidatus Poribacteria bacterium; assembly: GCA_014730235.1. Taxonomy (GTDB): domain Bacteria; phylum Poribacteria; class DTPJ01; order DTPJ01; family WJIO01; genus WJIO01. Next base: position 8,430 of record WJIO01000323.1, on the reverse strand, counting down.
AGAATTCTCAGCATATTTACGCCAGGAGCCCTGTGACGAATATGATGGCAAGTTGGATAATAATCAGGGAAAAACTCAGATAGCCACCTGGGTAGCAGAAATCCAATATGGCAGGAACAAGAGCACTTGCAATGCCTATGGTAAGGTGAAATATCCTAGAGTTTGTCAATCTTTTTATGCTTGGAAAAGCAACTATTGAATTTTATCAAACATTATATCTTCTTCAGCTATACCTTTTGATAATAACACCTGCATAGTCATATCAATCATAACAGGCGGCCCGCATAAGTACGCTTCAGCATTATTGTTATCCTGAAGGTGTTTATCAAGAATCTGGTGAATAAATCCTATTTCACCTTCCCACTGGCTGTCCTTATCGGGTTCAGAAAGAGCGATAATGAAGGAAAAGTTTTCTTTTTCCCTTTCCAGCTTTCTGAATTCATCCACAAAGTATAAATCCCTTACACTACGGGCACCGTAAAAGTATTTTACATCTCTTTTTGTGCCTGTATCAAATAGATGACGGATGATTGATCTAAATGGGGCCATACCGCACCCACCGCCCACACATATAATATCTTTATCTGAATTTTCCCTTAGAGCAAGCTCTCCATATGGGCCTGTGAAAGAAACCTTGTGTCCTGTTTTTAAATCTCTATGTATATAACCCGAACAACAACCTCCGGGAACCAGCCTAACGATGAGTTCGATGAAGTTATTAGAATCCGGTGGGGAGGCTATGGAATAAGCCCTGTATTCATCTGAATCAGGCAGTTTAAGCTGTATATATTGTCCCGGCATGAAGGATATATATTCGGGTTCATCTAACCTTAGAAATATCTCTTTGGTATCGTAATTTAAATCTTTTATGGATTCAACTATGGTTTTAAATTCCTGAATTGACAGATATTTTTCTGGTATGATTACAGAAAGATCTGATTTCACTTTAACCTGACATGCCAATCTTGTATTTCTGGCAACTTCACTTCTGGTAAGAAAAGGAGACTCTGTAGGTAATAGCGGGCCTGCACCTTCAGGTATATTTACCTTGCAAAAGCCACAGGTGGCCCTCCCGCCGCATGCTGAGGGAATGAATATTTTATTATCCATAAGATATGAAAGCAGGGATTGACCGCCGGTGACGGTAAGAGTTTTGCTGTCGTTAATGGTTATATCGCAATCACCGTAGCTAGCCAGATAGCGATCCAGGATAACAAGAATCGCAGCAAGCAAAAAGGCTATTCCGCCCATTATTAATATGGAAGCTATATTCATAATTACAATCCGGCTATACCTGCAAATCCCATAAAAGCCAGTGACATTATCCCTGCGATAATCATCGTTATTCCGGGGCCTTTCAACGGTTCGGGTATGTTAGAAAAAGTCAATTTTGACCTGAGACCTGCCATAGCAATTATTGCCATTGTCCAGCCAACCCCTCCGCCTATGGAATAAAACACCCCTTCAATAAAGGAATAATCCCTGAGAATCATAAATAAAGATATTCCCAGTATGGCGCAGTTTACCGTTATCAAAGGTAAAAACACACCCATATTAACGTAAAGCACAGGAAAAAATCTTTCAACAATTATTTCCACTATCTGGACACTTACAGCTATAACCAGGATAAAGCTAAGATATTGCATATATTCGATATGGAAAGGAACAAGAAGGAAATGATATACAGGCCAGTTTATGGCAGCAGTCACAGCCATTACAAAAGTTACGGCACATCCCATACCCCATGCTGTTCTTATGTCTCTGGATAAAGCAATAAAGGGACACATACCCAGAAAATAGCTGAGGGCAATATTGCTGGTGAACAGGGATGCAAATAGTATGGTAAAGAGATTCATCTTATTATAGATTTTCCCCTGAAGGATGCTTTGTTATGGATCGAAGAATCCAGATATAGGTTCCCAATACAATAAACGCCCCTGGTGGCATGGCCATAACCAGCCATGGTGTCCAGTTTTGTCCCATTACATGATAACCCATCAGAGTGCCAAAGCCCAGAATCTCCCTGACAACTGATATAACCAACAGGGAAAATGCATATCCGAAACCAACACCCAAAGCATCCAGAAATGATAACCAGGTATTATTGTTGGATGCGTAAGATTCAGCCCTTCCCATTATAATGCAGTTTGTAATAATCAAAGCCACATAAGGTCCCATTTGTTGGCTTAAATCGGGCCAGTAGGCTTTTAAATAACGGTCAGCAATGACAACGTAAGTTGCGATAATAACCGTATAAACAGCCATCCTTATCCTGTGAGGAATGATTTTTCTTATTAATGAAACGGTAACTGAGCTAAAGACAGTGACAAATAAGACAGCCAGAGACATGGCGATACCATTAGCAACCCGGTTTGTTACAGCTAGAGTTGAACATATACCCAACACCATGACAAAAGTGGGATTTTTAAACCATATTCCGTCAGCAATGGCTTTATATCCGTTTGTTTGCTTAATATTCAATTTCTACTGCCTTAGATTTGATATAAGTTCACGGAGAGAATTATAATGATTTGTATCACCGTTATATGTCATCTTCCACTTAACTTCTGAATCACCTTTTATAATTTCAATCATCTTATGTCCGGATATACTTTGTGGATTTTGCAATACATTATAACCCTCTCTTTCCAGAGCCCGTTTTGTCCAGAAAGCATGTATGCCGTTGCCATTCAACACAATTTCACCTGAGTTCAGGTTATGAATTCTGAATGATCCTGTTTGATGGTCAAATTCGATCCCCTCGCTTTGAAAAGTGTCCTGAAAAGCTCCACTTAACACAAGATCTTCAGGAGCGCCGCAGCGTAAGGGTTTGTCGTAAGACATCAGCCATATAGTATCCGCGCTTCGCAGGGCCAGATCCAGATCGTGGGTTGACAGTAGGATTGATTTACCAGTTGTTCTGGCCAGATTTCTAAGGATTCTCATAATTTCCACCCGACGGGGTAAATCCAGAAACGCCGTGGGTTCGTCGAGAACTATCAAGGTTGGTTCCTGGGCCAAAGCCCGGGCTATCATAACCTTTTGACGTTCACCATCGCTTAGTTCATTTACGTTGCGTTGTGCCAACTCCACTGCACCAACCGATTTGATTGCCCATCGGATTGCTTCTTCGTCATGTCGTGTTAATTTGCCTGCCCAGTCTGTATATGGATAACGCCCCAGAGCGACTAACCCATACGCGGTCATATTACCAGCATTTACACGAGTAGTCAATACTATACTGAGTAGTTTTGCCAGTTCCCTGGGTTTCAGCTTATTAACTTCTTTTCCAGCCAGCTTTACCTGACCTTTTAGAGGAGTTTGTAAACCTGCGATTGTCCGGATCAATGTTGATTTACCCACACCGTTAGGGCCAATAAGGCAAATTAACTCACCGGTTGGAATTGATACACTTATATTTTCCCCAACAATATGGCTTGATCGCCTGGGATGCGCATAACCAATAGTTAAATTTTGTGTGACTAAAATATTATCGTTCATGATGCAAAAGATGCAGATAGGTTTCTCCGGCGCAGTATTACCCAGGTAACCACCGGTGCGCCAATTAATGAGGTGATGGCATTTAATGGTAAAACAGTATGATGTGAGGGCATCTGGGCCACCAGATCCGCTATAAGGGCAAGTATAGCACCTATAATTGAGACTGTAGGCACAAGCACCCGATGATCGGAGGTTGCGAATAAACTTCGGCATAAATGAGGTACAGCAACACCAAGAAAACCTATAGGACCGCAAAATGCTGTAATAGCTCCAGCCAGTATTGCAGTGCTTGCGATTATAAAAAACCTGGCACGTTTTACCGTTAAACCCATACTACGGGCATACTCCTCACCTAAAAGCAAGGCATTGAGGGGTTTTACCAGCAGGTGAGAGATTAATAATCCAAGTATTATTACCGGAGCCAGAATTCTCATCTGAGTCCATGTAACACCGGCAAAGCTTCCAAAAGTCCAGTTGACGTATGAATGTATACGTTCTGCAACGCTGAAGTAAAGCAGTATACTTACAAGCGCACTGGTAGCATAACCAAACATTAACCCTAGTATCAAAAGGGTCATGGCACTTCGGACACGACGGGCAACGATTAGAACTATGGCCAATACACACCCTGAACCTATACTGGCGGCTATGACTACCCCAAAATCCCCAAATAAGCCCAGATTGGATAACATAGATGTAGCCCCTACAGCACCCACACCAAGAACCACCAAAGCAACACCAAGACTTGCCCCTGAATTAATCCCCAGGATAAAAGGTCCGGCCAGGGGATTGCGGAATAACGTCTGCATCTGCAATCCTGAAACAGCCAATGCCGCCCCTGCAAGCACAGCCGTAACAGCCCTTGGTAACCGCAGCATAAGTATAATTCGCTTCCAGGAGGTTTTTTCAGGCATCTTACCAATTAAAACTTTAACAACATCCTTCAGGGGAATGTTTATAGAACCAACAGCTAGTGAAAGCAGAAAAAAGAATATCAGGGCAGCCAGTATACCTATTACAACATATTTACGAGGGCCAAGGCTTGGCCATGTGTTTTCAACCATTAAGTAATACTCCAAGAAATCCAATGCCATAGGATCGGAATATATAGTAATCTTTATTTTAAATTCTTATACCAGATCAAATGATGTTCAGGCAACAAATCAGGATGAAATATCTTTATCAAATCCGCCAGCACTAAATGAGGATTTGCAACCCCGGTTTCCCAGTAGTCATTTCCGCCGTATTCGTTTAATATTGCAACGTTATTGTAAATATTGCCTTTCTTGTATGCGGCAAAGAGTTTATACCGTTCATCGGCGTTAAGGAGTTCTTTAAGACTATTGAAAACACCGGCATTTAACCAGAAATCGGCATCAGCCGCCCGTTCAAATACCGCTTCAAAATCCATAGGAATACCACCGGTTGATTTGTTCTCAGACCACAGATAATTTGCTCCGGCATCCTCAAGGAATTTGGCGGCATAACTTTCTCCACCGGGAACATACCATGTTCCATTGTAATCCGCATTGGTAAAAACTGTGGGTTTGTGTTTGACATCCTTGGTTAAATCGGTAAGTTTATTATATTCTTTTGTTATATTTCCGAATACTTCTTCCGCCTTTGCTTCCTTGTTAAAAAATGCGGCTATATATTTAATCCATTCTGTTCTACCCAAGGGAGAAGTATCCATATATTCAGAATTAATTACAACTTTTATCCCTGATTCCTGTAATTTGGGATGGGAATCCCCCATAGGATTTCCTGAACCAGTAGCCATTACCAGATCCGCCTCTAGATCCATGATTATCTCAACATTGACGTTGGCATCCCAGCCAACTTCCACCAGCTTTTCCTCTTCAATAAGTTTGCATACATTGGTAGTATTTACATATCTAAATGAATCAACACCTACAAGACGATCCAGCAGATCAAGACTGTCGAGGTGCGGTAAAAAAGTAGTGGAAAGAGTTACAATATTCTTAACAGGTACTTCTATTATCTCTGCATTTTCATATCCATCAGGAGCGGGAGTTCCTCTCTGTACCAGGATATATCTGAATTTTGTATCCGCTCCGCGCCAGGGTGTATGGACAGTAACTATTTTGTAATGTTTATGGTATTCGATAGAAAATACTTTTGTATGGGTTAAAATTGCTTTTTTCGGGAAATAATCAATCTCTGGATCATATTTTTCTACAGTACCTTTAAGTATATTACTTTCAGATAAAACACTGCCTGTAAATATGAATGTAGTTATAAGAACCAATAAGAAAGCTATTGTTTTTTTCAAAATAGCGGCTCCTTATGAAATTTTAGTCTATGTATTTATTTGGGAGCTATGATACAAGAAGAATAGCGGAAAATTTCTGAAAGGAATTATTGATGGTATGCTATTCACTTGTTGCTCCTTCTCACCGAGGTTAAAAACAAGTTTTTAGAACCAGGCAGGTTTCCTGACTTATGGCGTCTTACCCACCTTCCCGGTCTTTTTCTTTTGCAGAAAATAACCAGTGGTATCCGGATAAGTTTTCCTGCCAATTACAGTTGCGGGGACAGTTGTGGATTCCCACCACATTCCCTCTTGGCAAATATTGAGCACCTGATTCTAATTGGTTATGAATTCTAACATACAATAGATATTGTGTCAATGATTTATAAATTTTTGAGTGCGAATCAAAATTGTGAGAATATAAAATAATTGACAAGAAGAGAAAAAGGATACCCTTTATTAGTAAAAGAATAATAAGAATTAACCACTAATAGGAGGGCATCCCATGCTGGAGATATTAACACTGATAAGAGAAATAATCAACCAGATACTGAGTTTGTTTATTCAGTTTCCCAAAGAAGAAGCAGCAGATTTTGACTCCATGGAAACCCAGGTACGTTCAGTAGTTTTGGAGATAGGTCGCCTGACACTGGAAACCATATTGAGAGTCCGAGGAACAGGCTATTGTGGTAAACGCATCAGAACTCCATCAGGTGAAAGAGGTAAGTATGTGGAGATACGCACCCGAACTATGAAGACGCTTATGGGTCCAGTCCAGATAAAGAGAGCATACTACCATTTGGGCAAAGGCAAAGGTGGTTATGTTCCCCTGGATGAATCATTGTCTCTTCCCGAAGGTCAATATTCTTATGCCGTTCAGGAGCAGATGAGTCTGTATGCCATAGAAGACGGTTTTGATGAGAGTGCCAGGAAACTTGTCTATTCCTTTCCTGTAGAAGCATCAGGCAGCACTGTTGGCAGGATAACACAGAATCATGGTAAAGATATATACCAGGAGGAGATGGCAAAGGTGGAAGAAATATTCTCACATAAGCGACCAGTTCCACAGCCACAGATATCATGGGTAGCTCGTGGATATGTAGGGTCAGATGGAGTTATGGTTCCCACATTGGATGGCTATCGGGAAATGAAAGTGATAACCACATATGATACATCTTTTTCCATGGATACTGTAGCAGACAATTTATACTACCATGCACTTTTTGCTGTCCCCCAGGTGCTGGGAGAACACTTATGGGTGTTGCTCAAGAAACGGGGGATATGTAATGCTTCTCAATCCATCTGGGTGTGTGATGTATCTAAGTGGATATGGAAGCAGAAGCAGCTTCATGACCCTGATGGTATAGAGATAGTTGACTACATCCATGCCTGTGAGTATCTGGAGAAAGTAGCTAATGCCATCCATGTTGAGGATACAGACAAATTCAGGAAATGCTATGGATGTATGAAGATTCTACTGCGCAAAGGTGGTGGACAACCAGTTTTGTCTGGTCTGGCAGAACTGAGCCAATCCCATGGTATGAGTGCAAAGGAATTGACCGATGCTATCACTTATTTCCAGAACAACTCCAACAGGATGAACTATCCCAAATATGAAGCCCTGAGTTATCATATTACCAGCAGCACAGTGGAGAGTGCTTGCCGTCATGTAGTAGGGGATAGACTCAAAAGAAGTGGGATGAGATGGACAACACAGGGTGCTCAATACATTACTTTGTTAAGGCTTAAGTGGAAGAATGAAGCAGGGAAAGACTATTGGGGAAGATATAGACCCGGTTTGGCGGCATAATTACAATTTTAAATCGCACTCTTTCATCAACTTGTTTGACATGGTTTGTCATATATTGTATAATAAGATCAGAGATGAGAATTGCTTTAAAAATAGAAAAACAGGGGTGAAATGTCATGAAATTATCTAATTTTGTAGCTGTATTCTTAATTCTTACGTGTGCAACCCTTGCTTTGCTGTCAGGATGTGCTGTTAGTGTAAAACCCCGTTCTTATGATGTTACTCCTGAGGATGAAGTTTATTACGAGGAGTCTTATCACGGAACATATAATTCAAGACCGGGGTATTATTATCGCAATCCTGATTACGATCCCTGGACCATGGGGAATTACTATCGCGGTTATACAGGCAGTCATTCCAGCTCTGGATCAACTTCGAGTGGTTCCAGTTCCAGCAGTATACAGAGGGAAAATCAGAGACCACAGACAAGAGGTGCTGAATCTGCATCAACAAATCAGAAACAAGCTCCTAAAAATAACAGATCAAGCCTGAAACGCAACAGAATATCGGCACAACGGGAAAGATCAGATTTGCGAAAAAATACTGATACATCCATAAACAGCCAGAAAAAAAGATCTGCATCATCAAGACGAAATACTGCTGAAGAACTTCGCAGGCAAAGGGAATCCCGGAATACTCAACTGAGGCAGAATAGATCCCGTTCTTCCAGCGAAAAGGTTCGTCGTACTTCCAGCAGGTCAAAGGACAAAGACGACGAAGAAGATAAAGAATCACAGAAATAAATTAACCACAATTTAAGCCAGGGGAAAAAATATGACTGATAAATCGGAGCAAATTGGTGACGGTATCCACGAAATGGTGCCCCGGGAGAAAATGGCTGAATCGG
>WJIO01000322.1 GCA_014730235.1 Candidatus Poribacteria bacterium | reverse complement strand
TTTGCAATAACGGCCTTGAGTTCGTCTTTTGGCAAAGACAGGGCAATGTCTTCTACCTGTTTTAATACCCGGCTGGTCTCTGAAATCCTTGTTCCCGGGGGCATCCACAGACGGACATAGAAAGAGCCAACATCCTCTTCGCCAAACATATCCACACCAATCAGCGGTATAAGACCTATTCCCCCAGCAACGCAAAGTATAACGCCGCCTACCGCCCAGTATCTTCGGCGTAAAATATGCTTTAAAATACGGGAATATCCCTTGATTATCTTTTTCAGAAATTTTCCATTGCCATTAGTCTTTTCAGTCTTAGGAATTCTTGATGGGAGTATACGATTTATTATTCGACTTACCCATCGCTGTTTCTTATCCTTTTGGTTCTTTGGTGGAGTCCATTCTGCAATATGGGAGGGAAGTATGATCAATGCCTCAAATAAAGAAGCCAGCAGGGCCATAGTAACGATCATAGGTATGGTGCGCATAAAAGCCCCAACGATACCCGGCATAAGCATCAAGGGCAGAAATGCAGCTATGGTAGTTGCTGTAGCGCTTAAAACTGGTGTCGTAACCTCAGCCATTCCATCTATTACTGCCTGATATATAGATTTATTGCGCATCCGGGAATGACGGTATACATTTTCTGTGATGACAATAGCATGGTCAACCACCATACCCAGAACAAGAACCAGTCCAAACAGGGAGTTACCGTTGATGGTCTGACCTGTTATCTTCATAAAAATAAAAGTGGCCATAAAGGTTACAGGCATGCCAATGGCCACAAATAAACCATTTCGAGCACCAAGAAAAACTCCAAGAGATAAAAGAACAAGGATAACCCCAAACAGGGCGTTTCTTGAAAGAGTTCCAAGGCTTTTCTTTATATATACGGACATATCATTGGTTATATCTATGTATGCACCAGCCGGGAGTTTTACTGTTTCATAGTCTTTCACGACTTCCTTGGTTTCTTTTACCATACCAATAGTGTTTGCTCCGGCCTTCTTGATAATATTCAGGGTTACAGCAGAACGACCGTTAAAACGAGCCAGGGTAGTAGCTTCTTCAAAGGTATCTGATACATCAGCCACATCCCTGATACGCAGATGATTTCCGTTTTGATAAGTATGGACTATAACATTTTTTATATCTTCTACATCACCAAATTGTCCCAGGGTTCTTACTATATATTCTGAACGTCCTGACCTGATATTTCCACCCGGGATATTCAGGTTTTGCATATTCATTGAATTTACTATCTGGTTAAAGGTTATATTAAGGCTTTCCATACGGTCCTGATCTACTTCAACCCAGATTTCCCGATCTCTTACACCGGCCAAGGTAACCTGAGATATACCTTCAACCTGCTTTATTGAGGATTCCAGTTCTTCAGCTATTTTCTTTAGTTCTTTTTCCGGCAGGTCTCCGCTTATGACCACACTTACCACAGGTAACCAAACGCTGGTACTGAGTTCTGTAACATCCGGATCTTCCGCGCCATCGGGTAAAATAACTTTATCAACGGCAGAATTCAAATCCTGAAATCTCTTATCAAATTCCCGCTCTGATATATTTTGCTGGAACTTAACGCTTATAAACGATGCGCTCTCAGCCGATGTAGAGGTAATAAGATCGATATTTTCTATATCTTCAATTTCTTCCTCAATAGGCTTGGTGATAAGATATTCAATCTCTTCGGGAGATGCACCGGGATATATAGTGGTCACAAAAACCCAGTTAAAGGGAATCTCAGGTGAAACTTCCCTGGGTAAAGACAGATAGGAATATGCCCCAACCACCAGTATTGTAAGCATAATAAGGTTTATGAGAACAGGATTCTTTATGGAAAATTTTCCAATAGACATTTATCGTTACCTCCCCGTTTTACAGCTCTTTAATAACATCAACAACATAAACCATATCACCGTCATTCAGGTTCTGTTGTCCTGAATAAACTACCTGTTCTCCACCTTTTAGCCCACTGGTAATTTCAACCATACTACCCTGGATCAATCCATATTCAACAAACACTTTCTGAGTTTTACCGGATTCCACTACAAACACATATTTATCACCGTTTGATTCGTTTTCTACAACAACGCTTCGGGGCAGGACAACTGTTGTTGACCGAACATCAGTAGGTATAAAGACTTTCGCAAACACACCGGGCTTAATCAGATGCTGAGGATTGTCAATAGTAATTTCAATTTCCACTGTCCTGCTCATTTTGTCAACAACCGGGCTAATGGATGTAATCTTACTCTGTATAGGCTCTTTCATTGATTTTATATGAACCCATGCCGGATTTCCTTCTTTAACTTTATCCAGGTCTGATTCTGTAAGTTCTACGTTGGCATGCACGACATCCATATCTACTATTTCAAATAGAGGTGCCGCCGGATTTGCCATGTTTCCCATATCCAGATGACGAACGGAAATTATTCCTCCCACTGGCGTTTTGATATAAGCATCGGACAATTGCTTTTTCGCCAGGTCTCGCATAACCCTTGCCTGGGTAAATTGGGTTTCGGAAGCGATTATTTCTGCTTCCCAGCTTTTGGCTTCTACCAACGTTTCGGCTGATTCTAAACCTGCGTTGGCCTGTTTTACCTGGGCTTCGGCCATGGTAATATCCTTTTTCCATGTCTGTTTTTCCACCTGTTTTTTAGCAAGGGCAAATACCGCCTCTGCCTGTTTTATCTGGGCGTCCATTGCATTAATATCTTCCTCCCGGGCACCATTTTCCACCATTTTCAACTGCTGTAAAGCGGCTTCATACTGAGCTTCTGCAACCTTTAACTGAGTTTCGACACCCTCGTATGTCTGTTTGCTGACGGCCTTTTCTTTGTATAATTCTTCCATGCGTCCAAAATTACTCCGGGCATTTGCCAACGCCGCTTTTGCTTGGGTTACTGTGGCCTTAATTTGTTCCCGTTCTTCTTCCCGGGCCCCACGTTGTATCTTTTCCTGATTTGCTTTCAGGGCATCCAGAGCCGCTTTGGCTTGCTGTATCTGGGTTTCAGTTTGAGTTTCAGCCAGTGTTATAACCTGGTAAAGAGCCGCCTCAGCCGCCTCGACACCAGCTTTTGCCTGGTTTAACTGAGACATAATACGGGTTTTTGCCAATTTCTTTGTCTGTTGTAATCCCGATTCAGCCGCCGCTAAAGCCGCTTCAGCCTGTTGAACCTGTAATTCAAGTTCTTCATATTCAATTATAGCAATTACCTGGTCTTTTTTTACCATGTCACCTTTATCAATTTTAACCTGCTGAATAACTCCCGGCATCTTGGGATATATTGTTACCTGGGTTTGAGGTTGAATAGTTCCTGAGGTTTTTATTTGATTCTTTATCTCGCCTTCACTTACCACAATAGTTTCAACGTTCTGTAACTCGGATTCCAGCGTGTCTTCCGGGCTGGTTGTAATCACTTTTTTATATATATCCAGAGCTTTCTGATAATCTCCTTGTTTTCTGTATATTTCAGCAAGCTTCTGGTAAGCTTCCTGAAGATTTTCCTGATTAGATATAGCTTTTTTGTAGTTCTCAATAGCCAGTTGATGATTATCCTGCTTTGAATAAACTCCAGCCAGATTGTAATAAGCTTTAGCCATTTTTGGATCTATTGATATGGCCCTATTATACGTTTCAATTGCCTGATCATATTTTTTCTCTTCAACATACGCATTACCCAGGTTATTAAAGGTAGCGGCAAAATCAGTCTTTATCCTTATACGCAGTTCCTGGGAATTACGCTTAATGCGTAGTAAAAGACCTTTTTTCACCAATTCTTCATCCAGAATATTCAGATATTCACTTCGATTTTTAGGAATTCTATCATTTATAGATAAAATTATATCATTTGGCATAATACCGCTTTTTTCCGCAGAACCATTAGCATGAACTGCCGCCACTACAACTCCTACAACTTTTTCCATTCCAGCACATTCTGCTTCATTAAGATTGCGAACACCCATTCCCAGCATATCTGATTTGGCGTCAGCAGCTTCCGCGTGAGGTTGTCTGCTGAATATGCGGAAACCAAAAAAAGCTATTATCAAAATCAGAATAACCGATAAAATGATCTTCTTTCTCATTCTGTCTTTCCTCCGGCAATATACTAACTTTTATTGCTATATTATTTTTAATAAACAAAAGCACTTTAAAACAGTGGTTGTTTTCATTCGTCATTAATGACAGGGAAAAATAAAATAAGGATTACCTGTTTTTTTCCTGTAGAGAAAACAACAGTAAATAGAAATTCCGTATTCCATCTTTACCAGTTATTTACGAAAATTAATATAATAATGTTTCAAAAAATTGGTTCTTCCGACCTGAGTGCGGAAATGCAAAAAAACATCCCCTATCGTCATTCCTGCAAAAGCAGGAATGACGATAGGGGATGTTTTTTAAATAATATTCTTTTTCGTTCCCACACTTAGGTCGGAAGAGACACAAAAGTTTACATTCTCAGATTTTCCAGTCTTTTATATATTGTGACTGATTGCTTTCTAAATTCAGGTTCCGATATATAACCCAGAGATTTAGCCGCTGACAAACCCGCCAGTTTACCTTCTTCCATAGCCGTTGAAGCTTCCGCGATACCTGATAAATCTCCGGCTATGTATAAACCTGGTATAGTTGTTTCCATTTCCCTGTTGTAAACTGGAATATGACCACCAAGTTCTTTAACGTATTTAAACTTGCAACCGGCCATTTTGCATAAATTTATCTGTGGAGATAATCCTACTGCTATACATATAAGGTCAACATCAAATTCTTTTTCTGAACCCGGTAAAGGTTTCCATTTATCATCCAGAGCAGATACAATGGCTTTTTCGACTTCATCATTTCCTGAAGCTCGGATAATAGTATGGGAAGTTAGAATAGGCACTCCAGCCCGTAAAAGCTTTGCTCCATGAACCATATATCCTCCAATGTTCGATGACGCTTCGATAACAGCTTTTAATTTCGCACCTGCTTGTAAAAGCTGATAAGCAACAATCAATCCAACATTTCCAGAACCAACCATAAGGACGTTTTTTCCTGGTAGAACCCTATGGATATTCATCATGGTTTGAACAGCACCGGCCCCCATTACTCCCGGTAAAGTCCATCCTGGAAAGGCAAAAGAATTTTCAGATGCACCGGTAGTTAGTATTATCTTATCTGGATTTATTAGAAAGCTTTTGTCACTATTAATAGCTGCCAGTTGATTACCCTCAAAAATTCCCCATACTGTAGTATTTAACATTACCTGAATATGGAGTTCATGACATTCCTCAAGTAGTTTTTGTCCTATGCGAAATCCCCTGATACCGGCGTTATGATCCTGCGAACCGAAGAATTTGTGAATCTGTTTAAATAACTGACCACCTGGACTTTGGTTTTCATCGATGAGTATAACTTCTGAACCATATCTACAGGCTTCTATGGCGGCGCATAAACCAGCAGGGCCTGCACCTACTATCACTATTTCTGTATTAATCATTTTTGGGTGTATATTATCATTCCATTATAAACAGGGGTTACGCAGGTTCTTACATTAGGCTTTCCATCTACTGTCATAATGCAATCTGTGCAGCGACCTATGGCGCAAAAGACACCCCTTGGTTCTTTACGCACTCTGGTTTTTCGGAATACTTTTATACCGGAAGCTATTAAAGCCGATGCAATAGTCTCACCTTTAAAAGCCTTTACAGGCATGCCATCAACTGTTATAGTGACTTCCTCTTTTTCTTCTATT
>WJIO01000002.1 GCA_014730235.1 Candidatus Poribacteria bacterium | reverse complement strand
TGATTATCTGGGAGCTGGACAGCATCTGCCTATTATAGATTTCGTCAAGAACCTTAGTCTGGATAAATACAAAACTAATGCCATAGCCAGAGAAAATGCCATGAAATTATTGAATATTTAAATAAAGAATCAATATCAACAAGGTTTATGGAGGATTATTTTGCTAAGGTTTGTATGTTTGATATTCAGCATTGTTGTTATACTGGGATTTATGGAGGTAAATCAAATGTCAGCACATGGAAAATCGCCAGGCCTAGTACTGTATGTTTCCAGAGACGGTGACGATAAATGGTCAGGGCGTCTTCAAAAGCCAGAAAGCGATGGCTCTGACGGACCCTTCGCTACTCTGGAAAAAGCCAGGGATGAGATCAGGAAAATTAAAGAAGCTGGTGATATGCCCAAAGGTGGCGTTGCTGTAGAAATAATGGGCGGCACATATCACCTGGATAAGCCTTTTGTATTAAACCAGCAGGATTCCGGCACGAAGGATTCGCCCATATCATATACATCAAAGCTGGATCAGCAGGTAAAAATATCCGGCGGAAAGGTAGTCAATAATTTTCAGAAAATCACTGATCCGGAAATACTGGATCAGCTAACCCCCGAAGCCAGGGGGAACGTTTATCAGGCTGATCTCAAGGAACTTGGAATAAACGATTATGGAAATGTAAAAGGCGGCGGGTTAGAGCTGTTCTTCAAAGATAAGCCTATGATGCTTTCCCGATGGCCCAACGAAGGCTTTATCCGTATAACTGATCTGGTGGGCGGCGATCCGGTAAACGTCAGGGGAACAAAGGGCGATAAAATCGGTAAATTTATGTATGATACCGATAGGCCCAATCGCTGGAAAGCCGAAAAGGATGTGTGGGTTCATGGATACTGGTTCTGGGATTGGTCGGATCAGCGGCATAGGGTGGAATCAATAGATACGGAAAAAGGCATAATTTCCGTAGAACCACCATATCATGGTTATGGATATCGCGTTGGCCAATGGTTCTATGCTTTTAACCTGCTTTCCGAGATAGATATACCCGGTGAATGGTATCTGGATCGGCAGGATGGGATACTGTATTTCTGGCCCCCCGAATCCATAGACGAAGGTGAAGCCGTTGTTTCTGTTACCGATTCTCTGGTGGAGATGAATAATGTTTCCAATGTGACTATGCAGGATATAACCTTTGAAGCGTGTAGGGGAAACGCCATATCAATATCCGGGGGAGCAAAGAACCTGATAAACGCCTGCACCTTACGCAATCTTGGAAGCTGGGCGGTGCGTATATCCGGCGGAACAGAAAACGGCGTTGTGGGATGCGATATATACGAAACAGGCAACGGCGGTATAGGCATGTCTGGCGGCGAAAGAAAAACTTTGACCCCTGCAAATCATTATGCCGAAAATAATAATATCCACAATTATGGTCGCTGGAACCGAATGTATCAGCCGGGAATAGCCATGAGCGGCGTGGGAATCAGGGCCAGGCATAATCTGATACACAACGCCCCGCACATGGCCATTATGTTTAGTGGCAACGATCACCTGATGGAATTTAACGAGATCCACAGCGTATGTTATGAATCCAATGATGCCGGGGCCATTTACAGTGGTCGTGACTGGACAATGAGAGGCACAGTTATACAATACAATTACATGCACCACGTCAACGGCTTTGAAGGTCGGGGATGCGTTGGGGTGTACCTGGATGATATGTTCTGTGGAACTAAAATATATGGCAACGTGTTTTACAAAGTCACCAGGGCAGCCTTTATCGGCGGTGGCCGCGACTGCATTGTGGAAAATAATATCTTCGTGGATTGCAATCCCGCTTTACATATTGATGCCCGGGCTATGGGTTGGGCCAGCTACCATGTAGGCACAACCATGACGGATCGTCTGAACGATATGCCATATAAAAACGAGTTATGGTCAAGTCGTTATCCGGCTTTGGTAGATATTTTAGAAGACGAACCGGCTGCGCCAAAAGGCAATGTGGTTGCCCGGAACATATCCGTAGGAGGTAGATGGGACGGCGTATACGATCAAGCCCGTCCTTATGTAAAATTTGAGGACAATTTAATAGATCAGGATCCCGGATTTGTAAAAATTCCGCCGAAAAGCTTCAAGCTTAAGGACGATTCACCAGCTTTTGATCTGGGATTCAAGGAAATACCTTTGGAAAAAATTGGTCTTACAGACAAATTGGATCGGGCCACATGGCCTGTTAAACACAGCATCAAATATACGGAGAAATAAATATGAAAGTTGCAGCAATGTTTGGCGATGGCAAAGCCGGTTTGGTGGATAAGCCAGACCCAACACCCAAAGAGGATATTGCCCTGGTTAAGGTTCACGTTGTGCCAATGTGTACCGAATACAAAGGTTTTAAAGGAGGTCATAAAGGTGAACATTTCGGCCATGAAGCCGCCGGTGAGGTAGTAGAAGTAGCCCAACCGGGCCTTGTAAAAGTTGGTGATAGGGTTGTGGTCCAGCCCCAAAACGGCTGCGGCAAATGCCCCATGTGCATAACGGGTGAAAATATCCACTGCCAGAACGCCAGGAACATACTGGAAATTACCGGTTCTAGCACAGGAACAGCCACATATGCCCAGTATGTATTGAAAGCTGATTGGTTATTATCACCAATTCCCGACGATGTCAGCTACGAACATGCAGGTATGGCTCTCTGCGGTCTTGGTCCTACTTTTGGAGCCATGCAGCAGATGAACGTAAACGCTCTGGATACGGTGATGATAACAGGTTTAGGGCCGGTAGGTCTTGGTGGCGTTATTAATGGAACATACCTGGGCGCAAGGGTAATAGGCGTTGAAAGTCATCCCTACAGGGCAAACTTGGCCAGAGAACTGGGTGCAGAGGAAGTCCTTGATCCCAACGATGAAAAGATTCTGGACAGGATCATGGAACTAACTGACGGCGTTGGCATAGATAAAGCTGTCGACTGTTCGGGAGCTTCCCAGGCCCACAGGTTAATGGTAGACGCCGCCCGTCGCAAGGGTCAGGCCACATTCGTCGGTGAAGGCGGCGAATTTCCTCTGGCAGCCAGCAGAGACATGATCCGCAAAGGTCTGGTTCTCAGGGGTAACTGGCATTACAACCTGGGAACTTATCCAAAGCTTATGAAGGTTATCCGGGAATCCGGTGATAAACTGGATAAATTCATAACCCACAGCTTCCCCATGGGCGATGTCCAGAAGGCCTGGGAACTTCAGGTCACAGGCAACTGCGGCAAAGTGATCCTGTATCCCTGGAAATAGAAAATGATATTGAATGGATAAAATCCTGCATATTATAATATGCAGGATTTTATCTGAATAGAAACCGTTAAAAAATGAAAAATGTGTTTACAATAATCGCCTTTTTTCTATGATCAATTGTAAAACTTGTCATTCCTGCGGAAGCAGGAATCCAGAAAAACAATATTTTAGAATACTGGATTCCTGCTTCCGCAGGAATGACTTGTTGAAGTAGATATGCTCTTATTTAATCAGTAGAATTTTATTATTACCACACTGAACCCGGAAGAACCTTATTTTTTAACGATTACGAATAAGTTTTGTCATATATTACTATTTCTCTTTTACAATCCCCCCCTCCGCGTCATCCTCCTCAGAAAATGCGCCAAATTCAATTTTTGCAATAATCAAAGTCAGTAAAACAGCAAATCCCGATGCGGAAACTGGAATTTTCATCTCCCGCATAATTATTCCGGTTAAATCAGCTATCAGCTTTTGTGTATCCATATTTCGCTGGTTATGTATATTTATCAGAATATCTATGGGTTCATCCAGCCTTTCCATTGTCTTAAGCCATACCATTTTGGCCATTGCCCTGTAATTTGGAAATTCCTTTTTCCCCCCTTGCTGACCCATTTCAATAGCATCCACCGGTATGTTCATGGATAACACTTCAGCCATAACTTCAACAGCAGGCCTTGACTTTGCTATTTTCATGTTGAATATAGTTAATTCCTTGAGGCTCAAAGCGACTTCTGCCTGCATCTGGTATTCATCTTTAAGCCATTTTTTATTTGATTCATAACTCTTATCCTGCTCCACTTTTTCAGCTACCTCCAATTCTCTTACTACAGGTATAGCAGCATCTATAGAATCCATAATCTCCTCTGATGAAATATAAGTTGTATCAACGGGCGATTCATAAGGTCTTACAGTTCCTTCCTGTCTTTTCCTTCGGCGAATTAAATTTGCTATCCCTACGGATAAAGCTACAATAACCAAGAGAGCAGCAAGAGCAGCAAAGATTATGTTCACAAACATTATTACTCCTGTAAGTAATTTTCAGAAAACATACTCAACTTTTAAGCTAATATTTATATACTGAGAATTCTAAAAAATCTCTAAAACCAATGTTTATAAGAATTCAGAATGAAGAAACAGATGACAACCTGATAGCATTTTCATTTGCTAGTGTCTCTTTAAGCACTGCAACATCTGGTTTTAGTTAATTTTAGAAATATCAGTATATATTTATAATCCTTCCAGAGTTTTAAGCAGTTCCCTATCATTATATCAGATAAATCTTCCAAATGTATTGCTTATTTAAAGTGGGACAAACCCACCCTTTAAAAGTATGAGGGTTTGTCCTTGTTTAACGTTGATTTTTCCTCTCAGTAGACCTTTCTTCTCTCCACTGCCTGAGATAGGTTTTCCCCTTACGTTCTGCTATCCTGGCATCAGGATTTCCCCGGTAATAATCAGCAAGAACAAGATACCTGATAGCCGAATGGGGTCTCCTGAAGTTGTAATAATCATTCCAGGTAATACGAACCGGGAGCCATGTAAACATATATCAAATCAATTTGCCATACCTGGTCAGCATGGTCCGGTTCCGGTGGATGCCCTGTAATGCTAGGGATAGTAGGTGGAAGATGATATACCCATCTGTTTCAGGATAAACCTTACAGGATATCCTGTCATTTTATGAATTCTCTCAACAGTGGAGAGGATCAGTTCCTTATCAACGCTGCTGTAATGCCGGTATGGGCTTACATCAAACGCCCTTTTTTTAGCTTCAGGTTCTCCATAATCAGTTCCGCTATCACTGCCCGAAATCGCTCCACCTCTGATTTCAGAGATTCTTCCTCTATACGAATTGGCAGAAAAGTTTTGCACTTAAAAATCCTGAAAAATCATGTCAAATAAGGTCCCGGCCAAAAGCTGCTGGTGTCTTTAACCTCCTCCATCAACTTTCCATCCACATAAAGCCGGGCAGTATCGGCATCCAAATCCCTCACACCGGCTATATGGTGCCATTGTCCATCGTTTATAGGATCTGGACTTGTGGCCCGGACTATATTTCCGTCCACATCCCGAAATTGAAATCTGATAATTCCCACGGGTTCCCTGCGAATGCAGATATTCCAAAATGGTGTTGTCTGTTCCTTATAGTTGGTAAGTATTCCAATATTCTCCGGCGGCTCAAACTCGGTTTTGATCCATGCCATGACAGTAAATTCAGTATCCTCGCCAAATGTCAGGGCATCGGTACGCTGTATCTCACCGTAGTTGTCCTCACCGTTAAAGTAAATAGCAGGGCCAAATTTACCGGCTTCCCAAACAGGGGATTTACCATGTATCACAGCATCATGGCCGTTACCGGAAAGGTCTTTCAGCGTATCTCCTTGCCCTTCGTTAAAGTCAAGATAGAGCAAAAGATCCGGGTCAACATCGGTTTTCACCGAAAGGCTAAATAGCAGTATAATAATCAAAATTAACCCACTTTTAACAAAATGTCTCATTACAATTCCTCCATGCAAAATCATGTTTAGTTATTATTTTGTATGCAGAATAATCCTGCATACGGCACTAATTAAAATCTCAAAATTTTTACCTTCTATTTTATAAGTTCAAGACAATGTATTTTGAAAACTTCTGCTGTAGAAGCAATAAAGACCGTCACTTTTTCTGCAAATTCTCCCTCTTGATAAAAACTCCACCCTTAAGCCATCTTGTATTTTCTACCACTTACCCCTAAACTCCCTGATAGCGTATTCCGATTGAAATTTCTGATTTGTTTGCCACTTGCTTAACAGCTATAGTATTTGTCCTTTTTGACACCCTAGTCTATGTATAATATCTCCTCTGATTTACCTGATTTTTAGTATAAGAATATTTCTGGGTTTGTCAACAATTAAAAAGTCCAAAAATCTATAACGGGGAGATGCCTTCAAAGAATCAACGCTCGGGTTAACTGCCGGAAGTCAGGAACTGACTATGCTGTCATATCCATGATGACAGCCGGATCATCTGTGCCAGCACTCTTTTTGGTCTTCGGCAAGCCATGCTTTGACGTGCTCGATGATGGATATGAGATACAGCCGCACCAGAAAGTGAGTATTGCTCCTGCATGGGCGATTTCCCAGACCGTAGACCTTTTTCACTGCTGCCCTGAGACTGTCACGAATGCCAAATCTTATCCGCCTGCCCTGGTAGGCGGACTGCATCCCCGATAAGGTTAATAATCCCACAACATAAAACAATTTACATTCAGGCATCTTATGCGAACATTATAGTCCATAGACTACCTACCGTAAATTCTCTCATTATAATACTAAAGCGGTCAATAAAAATCCAAGCATAAATTTTACACCCCTGTATTATTGCGAAGAACGGAGTAACAAATAAAGTTTTTAGTCTGTATCAAAATTTTTGGCTCATCCAGTTAAAGTGTGGAAGTGTAAAAAACATTGTCCAATTAAGAAAAAAATATCCTCCATTTGTCATTCCTGCGGAAGCAGGAATCCAGTATTTGTGCAGATGCTTCTGGATTCCTGCTTCAAGCTTTTTGAAAAAGCTTGATCAAAAAGGAATAAGAGTTTCGCAGGAATGACAAGCTGAGGGAATTTTCAAATTATTACCATACTCAAACCGGAAGAGCCAAAGTTTTCACAGACATAAATTTTATGCTTGGATAAAAAACCAAACTTGACAGTGAGAAAACCGTTCCTGTATAATACATTTTAGAAAGTATTGTTATTATTGATATTACAGGCACTTAGAGGACTCAAGGGATGTCTGGAAAAAAGGAATATATATGGGGAATTCAGACCAAGTTATCACTGGTTCTGGGAGGACTTGTATTATTCTCACTTGCCAGTTTTGGTTTGCTTGCGTATTTTATTACCAAAAACACTCTGGATGCTCAGTTAGGTGATCAGCTTATAGCGCAGGCACAGATGGCCACAACAACCCTTAGATATGAAGCTGATGTAGGGATGCTCTCAAGAACACCATTATCGGGAGAAACAGCTTATTCAAAACTGCATGCAAAGTTGATATCAGCTAAGGATGTGGCAGAACTGGAAAACATGATTTTATTTGATCAGGATAACAGGGTAATAGCTGATGCCAACAGCGAACTGAAGGTTGGCGAAATATACCCTATACTTGAGGGTGATAAGGTGGAATTGGAATCGGTATGGAGCGGGAATCCTAAAGCAACTATACTTTATCCGGATGAAAACAACCGTCTTTATAAAGCCGCCTATGCACCAGTCTTAAACTCCGATAACGAAATTGTGGCTGCATTGAGGGTTGAAGCATCGGCAGCGTTCCTGGGTATTATCCAGAACGTGGGATTTGTATTTCTGATCATCGCCGCTTTTGTTACGGCGGCGGCTGCGCTTTTAGGTATGTTAATCGCTCATACTATTGTTATACCCATCAGGAAATTGGTTTCAGCTTCACAAAGCATTGCCAGAGGTAATCTGGATACAGAGGTTTTTATCAAATCCAGGGATGAAATCGGTTTTCTTGGTCGCACCTTTAACCAGATGACAGTGAATCTCAGAAAGCTTTATGAAGAAGTAGAACAGAGAAGCAGGCAGATCGTGGAGTTATCCGCTTCTGTTGCCCATGAAGTCCGTAGTCCCATAAGCGCAATACAGGGTTTTACTGAACTACTAGAAGAGGACATGGATGAAAACGATCCGGGCCATGAATACATTGCCGATATAAAACGGGAGATAAAAACTTTAAATTCCAAGATAACGGACTTTATCCACTTCGCTAAACCTATGGAGATCGAGCTTATACCCCTTGATATTACTGAAATTATATATTCTGCTATGGCTTCAATGGACAAGGAAGTTTTAGATAACAACGTATCTGTAATAACAAACCTGGATGACCCTTTACCACTTATACAAGGGGATTTTGAACAGTTGAGGAGTTTATTTACAAATCTTATAAGAAATGCTATTCAATCTATGGTAAATGGTGGAACTTTAATAATCAACGCAGAACCGACCCATTCAGAAAATGATGATAACAGGCAGAATCAGTATCTTATGATAAAAGTTGAGGATAACGGATGCGGTATGTCGGAGGATTCTCTGGAAAGAGCTTTTGAACCTTTTTTTACAACAAAAGGGAGCGGAACTGGTCTTGGTCTTGCCATAGTAAACAAAATCATCCAGGCCCACGATGGAAGAATAGAACTACAAACCGAATTGGACAAAGGAACAACCGTAAAGGTATTTCTGCCTGTTCTTAAAGATGACGAAGAGGTATTAACATGATTGATATATTGGTTGTAGACGATCTGCTGGGCCCTCGCAAGGTGTTACAGCAAAAGCTTAGTAAATCCGGTTACAACGTTGTAGAAGCAGGAAACGAAGAAGAAGCCGTAGAACACCTCAAGAGCAAATCCTTTGATCTGGTTCTGACTGATGTAAGGATGAATAAGCGGGACAGCGGTCTTGATGTTCTACGAGTCGCAAAGGAAGAAAATCAGGATACACCTGTCATATTGATGACTGCTTATGGAACGGTGCGTCAGGCAGTTCAGGCTATACATGAAGGCGCTGAGGACTATATCGAAAAGCCTTTTGAGCTTGATGAACTTATGATTAAAATTGACAAAGCTCTACAAAAAGGTCATCTTATCAGGGAGAACAGATTTTTGAGAAAAGAATTACACCTGGATGGCCAATTCAGTGACATAATCGGAAAAAGCGATAAGCTTCAAAAGGTCCTGGATGTGGTCAGAAAAGTATCCAAGACTGATGCTGCCGTACTTATCCGGGGTGAAAGCGGAACAGGTAAAGACCTGATCGCCCAGGCAATACACAACAACAGCCCCAGAAGTGAAAAACCCTTTGTTAGGGCTGAATGTGCAGTTTATGCTGAAGGCCTTCTGGAAAGCGAACTTTTCGGTCATGAAAAAGGTGCATTTACCAGTGCCGATAGAAGCAGAACAGGTAGATTTGAAATCGCAGACGGCGGCACCCTGTTTCTTGACGAAATTGGTGAAATAAAACCTTCCACTCAATTGAAACTTCTAAGGGTTTTACAGGAAAAAAGTTTTGAAAGAGTCGGAGGCACAAAGCATATTAAAGTTGATGTGCGTATCATAGCCGCCACAAACAAGAATCTGGAAGAAGCCATACAAAAGGGTGCTTTCAGAGAAGATCTTTATTATCGAATAAATGTAGTTCCCATATATATACCTCCTCTTCGGGAACGTAAAGAGGATATACCTATTTTAGTTGAACATTTTATAAAGAAATTCGCCAGCAAGGTCGGCAATCGGGTTAAGTCAATTTCCGATGAAGCTATTGACTTTCTAGTCAGCTATAACTGGCGGGGTAATGTTCGTGAACTGGAAAACGCCATCGAAAGGGCTATGGTTCTTACTGATGGTGAAGTTATATTGCCGGAACATTTACCTTTACCCCCCGGCATGGGTATAAGTCAGAGTGAGAAGATGAGTTTGCCTAAAACAGGCAGCTTACCTGAGAAGACAGACGAATTTGAACGTCAACTTATCCTGGAAGCCCTGGAACAGAATAAATGGGTGCGTACAAAAGCTGCTGCTGCTTTGAAGATACCCAGGGCTACTCTGAATTATAAAATGGAAAAACATAATATCGAGCCGCCTGAAGATGATGAATAATTCCTTATATGTTCGGTGAATATTTGTGTTGCCAAAGAATTCTTTGGCAACACAAATATTAATAATTATTATGTCAAACCTTCTCTTCGATTTCCTATCTCCGAATAATAGACATCCATCCTGCCCATGCTTCAGAAGCGGTAAAATCAAGGATACTGCTATTAATTCCTGTAAAAAGAAAGTTATAAGATCCCTTACATTTTTTCTTACCATTATCCTGCTTTATCTTTCCTTTGCTGACTACTGCTATTCTCAGGTAGTTGACCGGGATGATATTACTAATATAAGTAACCAGTTGGATAAATTGGAAGAACAGGTAGAATCAATAGACAGGGATTTGAATTTACTGAGCAAGCAACATGCTTTGGTAACAAGCGAATTAACAAATCTTAAAAGGGAGTTGGCAGAAGAAGATACAAAACCTAAAAGCTTAATAGATCGGATAGCCAGTATATTTAGCTATGGGAAGAGAAGAAAGAGGGAAAAACTGTCAACCGAATCTCAAGACCTTTTCAACAGAATGCAGTATCTTCAGGAAAGAAGAGAAACAATAGTCAATCAAATTATTTCTCTTGCTGATAATCTCATAGAAAAGTCCACATCCCTTATAAGCAACCTAATGGAAAAGGTAAGGTTAGCTAATCAGAATTCCAATTTCACAGCCAGGGACGAAGCATGGAAACAGGTGTCGGAATTATGGTTACTAACAGAAGAAGCTACTGAAATGCGAAATAAATACGCCTCCGAAACTCTTGCTCAAGAAAGAAATATAACCTTACCCTCTCTTTTAAGCAACGATCCGGAAGAATTGCGCCTGGGGGCAGCAATATGGGAAAGCGAATCCAGGTTAGCCCAGGAAAATGCAATTCGTCTGGACCAGGAAATTGATAAGCTTGAACGTAAAAAACGAGTTTTGGAACAAGGTCTAAAAGCCTGGGAAGAGATGCAAAGACGAGATGAGGAAAGAGGGGCTGTTGGTACTGGATTTGCTACAACTAATGTACCTTGGGGAAGCGAAGCAGCAACAAGACAGCAGATTGAAGATATAGATAACCAGATAGCTGAGCTTTCTGAAAAAAAACAAGAATATGAGAATAATGCGGAACGTTTTGAAAACCAAAGCAAAGCTCTGGAGCTTCAGGCATCCCGGATCGAAGCGAAACTTAAAGGGAAGCAGTAAAATGACTCATAAGAATCTTATATTTATTTATATATTGTGCTTCATTTTATTTATTACATTTCCAGGGATAACGTTATCAAAGATGAAGATATATCCGAAATCTATTGATGCAGCCTTTGAATACGATGACAATGTAACCCGGCAGGGGAATAAAGACAACTATCAGTATGGAATTATATGGAGGCTTTATACAGGTTTTGGTATAAAAGATTTCCTGCCCTTAAAAAGGTTTGAAACCAAAGCAGAATATGATTTGGGAATGCGCGATGTCAATACAACTAATAATGAGGATTATAGCTCCCATAAAGCTAAATTTAACCTGGGTATTAATTTATGGGATATAACAAAACTAAACGTGGAAGATAACTTTAACTTATGGAACAGCCAGAGTGATTTATTTAATTTCCTCAGTAATAACCTTACATTTCAGCTTGATCAGCAACTTGGGTCAAAAACCTTCACTAATATATTATATAATAATGGTACAAAGAGGTTTCAAAATGATATACCGGAGGTACAGGCTCGAAGTTTTATTTCCCATCAACTGGGGATTAACATAGATCACAAAATTTCCGAAGATTTTACTGTAAAATCAGGATATATATATAACTACACAATATACAATCGCAGGCCTGTGGAATTTAGATCCGGCAGGCCCGTGGCTCTGGAAGGTACTCAGAGGGATAGACAAAATATAATCACCCTGGGATTTCGCACTGGTTTGTTGAAAAACATGGTTAATCTTACTATACTTAATCAGGTGGTTATGTCAAAGTCAAACAGTCCTGCCTTTAATTTCGATGGTAACAGGACAAGACTTATGCTTCTGGTATACCCCACACATAAATTATGGATAGAAGCTCATTATCAGATCGCAGCATATGATCTGGGAGTTTATCAGACACCAGAAAAGGGATATGAATTAAGCGATATAAGAACTGATGACCAGAGCTTTATCACCCTCAATATTACATATTCCCTGTCTGACCAGCTAGATTTAAAATTACGCTATGAGCACATTAAAAACGATGTTTTCTTTACCCGGGAATTCTATAAAAAGAACACCGTAAGTGCAGGAATTGTTATCAGATTTTAAGCATAAGCTGCCAGAATTTCACCGTAATAAATGGTATGAAAATCTCCGCCTGAATATGCGGATGAAATGATTTTACCATCCAGCTTTTCTTTTAGCACATCGTTTTTATGGACTACTTTACATTCATAATGTATGGGACATTGCTCTATACCGGGTGATTTGATCTCCTTGCTTGGTACAGCTATAAGGCTATTTTCCTTGAATTTGTCATAATCTCTTCCTGATTTAGTTCCACAAAACATGACCGTATCCCGCATATCTGCATTAGGAACGTTCACAGTAAAATCACCGGTTTCTTCCATTAAACCATAGGTATATCTGGAAGGGCGAACAAGCACCGTAAATATTGGCTTACCCCATATTATACCTATGGTTCCCCACCCTATCGTCATGGCATTTGGTTTACCCGCGCTGTCAACAGAAACTAATAACAATCCCGGATTTGCCATGAGTTCTATAGTTTCTTTCATTCTTTCAGTATAATGTATCTCTGATTTTTTTGGCATTTTTCTCTCCTATGTGATTTCTTAGAAATTCTATAATTAACCATAAAAAGTGATTATAGCAAATATATCTTTCATTTTTTAACGATTATAGATACTATACAGAATTGATTGAAATAATTCAAGGAAGTTTTTTGGTAGGTGAGAAATTTCGATCTGCCAGACACAGAGCAATTTCTGCTGTTCTCTTGACTGCCCCGGGATTTCCAAGCTTTTTTCGGATTTTTTGGAGCTGGGATTTTTGAGCTTTCAGTCTATTGGGATTTTTTAATATGGACAAAGCTATTTCAGATATATTTTCAGGTTCAGCCTTGTCCTGTAAAAGCTCAGGAACAATGAGCTTATCAGCAATTATATTAGGTAAAGCTGAAGATTTAAGATTTCTTACCAGAGTACTCATGATAATCCAGGATATGGTGGAAACTTTATAGATTACGATCATAGGAGTCATCATATAAGCAGCTTCAAGACTGGCTGTGCCAGAAGCCAGTATCATAAGATCGCAGATATTCATTACATCATAAACCCTCGTTCCGGGAACTTTGGATATTAGCGATCCAAATTCCGGTAGTAAATCATGATTAATGGTGTGAGCTACAGGCAAGATAAATTGACAATCAGGTATTTCAGCTTTTATTTGTTTTGCTGATTCAGTAATAACTGGAAGAAGGGAATTTATTTCTTTTATTCTGCTACCGGGCATAAGTCCTATAATTGGCTTATTGCCATCCAGGGAAAATTTCCTCAGGGATTCTTCCTCTGTCATAGATGGCCTGGCAAAATCCAGTATAGGATGACCTACATACTTCACCCTTGCGCCAATGTTTCTATAAAAATCCGCTTCAAAAGGAAAAATAGAAGCCACAACAGAGGCATATCTGGCAATTTTTCTGCCTCGCTTGGCCCTCCATGCCCATGCTTTTGGTGGGATATAGTAAAGGATAGGGATTTTGTTTTGATAAGCGTAAGATAATAGATGAATATTAAATTCACCAAAATCCACCAGGACTAAAATATCCGGTTTCTGATTATCCATAGCCTGTTTTAATCCCCGAAGTCGGGAAAACATTAATGGAATTTTTCCCAAAACTTCGGTAATTCCCATAACTGCTGAATCAGAAATATCATAGATAAGCCGTACACCGGCCTGGGACATGAGCGATCCACCCATACCAAATATATTGGCATCAGGACGAAGTTCCAGGAGCTTTGCAGCCAGCCGGGAACAATGAACATCACCCGATGGCTCTCCTGCAACCATCATGATATTTGTGTCCATTATACAACTACCAGAGATATGCCAGCCTCGTTGGCTTTTTGAATAGTCTTTTGGTGTGATAATAAAAAGGTTTTCTGGTGTTCAACAGCAAGGCATCTTGATTTTGATTCAGTAAGAACGTCTATGGTATCCGGGCCTATGGTAGGAATATCGAACCTGTAGTCATGTTTGGGACTTGCAGCTTTGACCACCACAGCGTCGCCATTACAAAGCTTATTTCCTCTCCGAATCACAGCATCCGTACCCTCGATAGCTTCAACAGCAATGGGCATATGATTTTTTATTATTACTGTCTGTCCTATACTCAGTTCTGCAACCTTTCGGGCTAGATCCATGCCGTAATCTATATCCCTTAATTCATCTTTTGATGGTTTTTTTCTGGTCAATATACCTTTTTCTGGTAAAAGTTTACTCAGGTAGGTTCTCTGGTCGAGTATTTTAATCCCGGATGATTCGATTTCATCAGCGATCGCATGAAATAAGGAAGAATCGCTCTTGTTTCTGGCTCTGGTAAGTATCTTTATTGCAGTTAAATCCAGATTCATAGGCTGAAAAAGCAAATCCTTTAAAACTTTCCCTATTATCACCAATTCCTTCACATTGTTATCAATAAAAGTATTGATGATTCTCTTTACCTGTCCAACGCTTATATTATAAAAATTATTTGATTCATCTTTCAGGCGTTCATCAAAGTCTTTTGTAATTCCTATAACAATTGTTTCCCTGCCAGCCTCAAGGGCTTCCCGGTTCAGAATAACTGGTAATTCACCTGAGCCTGCAATTATACCAAACTTCAAACTCCGATTCCCCTATCGCTGTTTTTGATAAAATCTACCAGATGTTCAATTTCAGGGCATGATTCCACTTCCTGAATAATTTTTTCCAACGCCTGTGTCCTGTTAAGGTTAGATCTGAATAATATTTTATAGGCTTTTTTCAGTAACGCCCGGGTTTCGGGTGGTATACCGTTTCGTCTTAAACCTACAACATTCAGTCCTCGCACCTCTGCCGGATACCCATCGGAAATAGTATAGGGTGGAATATCCTGAACAACCTTTGCACAAGCCCCGGCTAGGGCCATTGTTCCCACCCTGACAAACTGATGAATAGCACCTTTTGCCCCTATTATAGCCCTGTCCTCTACTGTAACATGACCACCAACAGCGGCAAAACTGGCCAATATAGTTCGATTTCCTATCTTGCAGTCATGAGCAATATGAACATAGGTCATTAACAGGTTATCATCTCCGATTTCTGTGATATCATCTTTTCCAGTGGCTCTGGATATTGACGCGTATTCTCTTATTACATTCCTATCCCCAATGATAACAAAGCTACGATCACCTTTGACGTATTTAAGGTCTTTTGATTCGTTGCCTATGGTTGCACCGGTAAATATTACACAATCTTTGCCTATGGTTGTCCAACCTTCTAAATGCACATAGGGGCCGACTTTTGTTCCGCTGCCTATTTCTACATTTTCTTCGACAATACTATAAGGTCCAATTTCTACATTTTCACCCAATACTGCATCGGGATGAATAATAGCTGTTTCATGAATCTTCATAGTTTAATACCAGATATCTGACTCCCGGAACCTGAATTTATCAAAGCACCTGGTCAGAATACCTCCTTACTTTGAAGTAGAAGCCGGATTTAAGTCTATAACATTATATTTCATCAATATTTATTATTAAATAGCTATAGTAAATTCAGCTTCTACGGCAATATCACCATCTACAAGGGCCTTTCCGCTGAATTTTGCTATATGTCCTCTCAACCTTAAAACCTGAACCTCAAGTCTTAATTGATCTCCAGGAACTACTTGACGACGGAATTTCACATTATCCACAGATCTGAAAAAACCAAGGGTATCATCGTCTTTTTTATTCCGAAAAAGCAGTACGCCTGCAAGCTGAGCTAAAGCTTCAATCTGCAACATACCCGGCATTATAGGTTGCTGTGGGAAGTGTCCCTGAAAATATTCTTCATTGACGGTAACATTTTTTATACCGACAGCTCTTTCTCCTTCTTCAAATTCAATAACCCTATCAAGCATAAGGAAAGGATAGCGATGAGGAAGTATATTCTTTATTTCATTTATTTCAATGGGTTTCATAGTTGGAGTATTCTCTTTCGTTTGTTTTTCCCGAACTGCTTCTGCGATTTTTCGGATAATTTCCACATTTAAATCGTGCCCGGATTTAATAGCAAAAATATGACCTTTAGGTATACTTCCCAGCAAATATAAATCACCAATAAGATCAAGTATCTTATGTCGGGCCATTTCATTTTCAAGTCTGGGAGCATGATCCGGGATACCATCATTATCTACAACAACTACATTATCAAAACTACCACCTTTACCCAAACCACTCGCTTTAAGGGCTTCTACTTCGCTTTTAAAACAAAAAGTTCTCGCAGGGGCTATATTCTTGGTAAAGGTTTCTTCATTTAATTCGATGGACACCATTTGTGTCATGGAAAAGGGATTTTCTACACCAAACACATAAGTAATTTTACACTTATCATCTGGAACTATTGTTATTTCTTTATCACCTTCGCTGACTGATAATGCTTTATCAATTTTGATCTCACGCTTGGGTACATCTTGTTCTATAATTCCAGCTCCTTTTATTATTTCCACAAAAGGCATTGCACTACCATCCATAGCAGGAGGCTCAGGTGCGTTGGTTTCTATTATGACATTATCAATCCCCAAACCGGCTAAAGCTGCTGTGACATGTTCTATGGTGTGAATAGTCGCATCCCTGGAGCCAACACTTGTTCTACGAACAGTTCCATCCATTGCGTTTTTGACATTGATTTTTATATGAGGAATATCCGGTAGATCCACACGCATAAAAACTACACCACAATCCGGCTTAGATGGCTTAAATTTAAGGAAAGACTCAGATCCCAAATGTAAGCTGATACCAGAAGCCGTAACCTCTTTGCCGATAGTTTTTTGAGAATTCATCGCTCCTCCAGATATTGATAAGTGTCTCTTTGCTTCATAAAATATTTCTGTAACATATAAAATTATCCATCCTGGAACTTCCTTTTAGCGTTAAGAAAATCCCTGTAAGTTTCAGCAAAAAAGTGAGTACCGTCATTTTTAGATACAAAATAAAGATACTTATCCTCTGATGGTTCCAGTGCGGCAGCAATGGAACTTAGCCCGGGATTACAAATAGGGCCTGGAGGTAGACCTTTATATACATATGTATTATAAAGAGATTTGGGATTGCGCAGATCTTCATAGGTAAGCTTTCTCTTTGGATAACCAAGACCATATAGAACAGTTGCGCATGATTCCAGTTTACGACCACGCTTCAGACGGTTATGAAATACTGCTGATATAATGGGCTTTTCCGATTCCAGCATAGCTTCACGTTCAATAATAGAGGCAAGGGATATAACTTCATGTAAGGTTAACTCTTGTTCTGTATATTTATCTGTTTTTTTATCTAACAGCTCCTTTGATATTTTCCAAAATTGTTCAAGCATCTCTCTTATTGCTTCAGATTCAGATATGCTGCTAGGAAACATATATGTATCCGGGAACAAATATCCCTCCGTAGAATCGAAATCTATTTTATATTTCTCGATAATTGATTCATCCGTTGCAGCAAGAAGAAAATCACGGTTTTTACCAAAACCATTTTCTTCCCATTGTTCAGCTATTTGAGAAACAGTAAAGCCTTCTGGTACTGTAAATTTATAAAGCAGGGATTTACCCTTAGCAATTTTATCCAGAATTTCCAGAGTTCCCATGTTTTTATTTATAATGTATTCACCAGCTTTTAAAGAACCGCTGGTGCCGCTTAAAATACTGGCAGTCTGAAATATAAATCTGTTTTTTATTAAGTCTTTATCCTCAAGCAATAGACCAATTTGAGAAGCGCTCATGCCGGGTTTAATTTCAACGATTTCATCGGTGATGGAACTTACGTCTACAGGACTCAAAATTCTGGATACATAAAGATAAAATATAAAAGAAAGAAAAAGATAAATAATTAATACAAACAATATCAATCTTGATTTTGAAGCAAGATATTGATACTTTTGAATAAGGAAACTTTTTTTTGTATCTTTAAGTCTTGAATTTCTGGAATGATCTGACATATTTGGTATTTATATATCTCTGATTTATTCTATTGGTAAGTAATAAATAATGTCCATAGCTTATCTATATTTGACGATATTTAATAAAAAAGGTTGGTTATATTAAGAAGCTTTTAAACATTTTTAAATCAAATTGATATTAATCAGTTTTTTGAAAATCCAAAATTCATCAACTATTTAAATTACATTGACAATCCAGATAATTTTGGAGGATTAATGTAGCTGCCAGGTTATCTACAACTTTTTTGCGTTTTTTACGACTCATATTAGCTTTTATAAGGGTTTTATTTGCGATAACAGTTGTCAGACGTTCATCCCATAAAATAACAGGTATATCAACAGCTTGCTTTAATTTTTCGGTAAATTCCATGACTTTTTGAGCCTGTATACCAATCCGATTATCAAGCATCTTGGGTAATCCCACAATAATTCGTCCTACTTCGTATTCAGAAATTAAATTTTTTAGTGCGGATATGTCTTCCTTGATGTCCGAACGTTCTACAGGATCTTTCCCTTGAGCTATTATACCAATGGGATCACTAACAGCAACGCCTATAAGAACGTCACCAATATCCAGAGCCAGTATTCTCATCAACTAATAACGATTTAATTACGCCCGAATAACAGGCTTAAAAAACCTTTCCTTCTTTTTTCGATGCGGATTGGAACATCCTGATCCAGTTCCTCTCCATTAAGTACACATCTTGGGTTTTTATTAAAAAGATGATCAGCTTTTACCGATCCGATAATATCTTTTACATAAGGAACAGCCGCTGCCAGAGTTACTGAACTGGAAGCGTGCATATCCGAAGCCACCAGATGAATCATATTATGCTTTAAAAGCGTTCGGGCGGTCTTTTTACTTTGTCGTCCAAAATATCCCATAAGGCTACCCGCGTTGAGTTGTGTAACCAAACCTTTGGTCACCAGATCATATAGAGCATTTGGTTTTCGGCAAATACCTATATTCCTCTCAGGATGAGCTAATATAGGCGTTATTCCTGCTGATTTGATCTTAAGAAAAACATCCTCAACATGAGGGGGAATATCTTGCATAGGTAATTCTATAAGAAGGTATTTACCGTTATTATTTATTGTAAATTCTTTTAAATTCTCAATGTTTTCGATTATTTCTGGTGAGAAGTAATATTCAACTCCCGGTTTAACCTGGATTTCAATATGGTTTTCCAATGCCAAAGCCTGAAGTTTTTCTGTTAATTTTATACGTTTTATTGATTCAGTTTTATATACTCCAGGTAACATATGCGGTGTTGCAACCATAATATCAATTCCATCTGACGCAGCTTTGCGCAACATCTCAATAGATTCTTCCATAGATTTTGCCCCATCATCAACGCCAGGTAAGACATGACTGTGTATATCCACCATTTATGTTAATCTCAATTCTAAATGTTAAAACCATATTTCTTTAAATCTGATTAAAAAATTATACCATAAGAAAATATAGGACACAAGTAAAAAGGTAATATCATTAATTTTCCGAAAAAAAAGCATTGTGCCAAATATTAAAATTCTATTTAGCACAATGCTTTTCAAAAATTGCTATAAAAGCATATAAAGGTATAAGCTTTTACGGTTTAATCTGCTGGAATAATAATTACTTCAGCTCTTCTATTCATCTTATTGCTGGTTGATTTAGGTTCATAAAAAGCAACACCTATAGTCTCATCAATTCGATCGGCAGCTATGCCAAGTTTGTTTACCAGATGATTTTTTACAACATTGGCTCTTGCCTGTGAAAGACCCCAGTTATTCATGTAGCGAGTGCTTTTTATAACGGGGGTGTTATCTGTATGACCTTCAATTTTTACAACATCATCCGGCCTTGACTTAATGGCTTCTGCTGCTTTTTCTATTTCAGCAATAGCTTCTTTGCTTAACTTTGTCTGACCCAAACTAAAGTAAACTGTAAAGACAGTTGGTTCTTTTGGCTTTGGAAGCATTTTTGCAACTTCTGCTTCTTCCGCTGCCATAGCGGCTTTTCTGTCAGCTTCTTTTGCTGCGCCCATAGCCTTATCAGCAGCTTCGCTGGCAGCTTTTTTAACTTTTTCGTCATTAGCCATAGCTGCAGCTTTTGCATCAGTTAAGGCTTTTGAAGCGGCTTCCTCAGCAGCTTTTCTTACAGCTTGGTCACCCTCAGCCATGTTTTCTTTAGCTTTTGCCAAAGTCTCTACATCTTTTTCTTCGGCAATCGCAATGGTTTCACCCTGAGTTTTCTCAATTTCTTCCCTTGCTGTGGCCAGATTTGCATCGGCCTTTTTACTGGCTTCAGCGGCAGCATCCTGAGCAAGCTGGATTTTTTGTTCTACTTCCATTTTGTGATCAGAAAGCTGTTTTTCAAATTCATCTTTCTTTACGTATCCGCAACTTATTAGAGCGATACTTAACACTATGCTGACCACGACTGTTAGCCATGATAGCTTCTTCATCTCACTCCTCCTTTGATAATAACTAAACCTACCCTGTACACATCAAAAATCTTTATTGTTGCCACTCACCTTAAAGGAAAAGTATACCAAATTTTGCAAAGGTAACTTTTTAAAGGTATAATTACCTTATGAAACTCTTTAAAACTATTAGTCTAACCTGTATAAAACCTAGTTTTGGGGAATATTTTTTATAAATAATTAGGATATTACACAGGTTATCATAGTTTTATAAAGAAGTCAAATTAGAAAACGCAACCCAAAAATGTCTTATATAAAAATAGACTAATTAAGATTTTGATGTGTTGTTAGATAATATTAACTGAAGAACCCCAAATACGAGCTTATTTATATCTTTTACAATACAACCAAAAACCAAGAGAAACTAAACTAATACCAAACAGCGATTATGTTTTCCAAGGCTTTTCTTAGTTTACCAAAACTGATAACTGATGTCAAGCATATTCTATGAAGATAAACACCTATAAAACATCATGATTGACTTTATTTTATTATTATGATAGATTTCTATAGACGTTTTATGACTGAGTAATATTAATTAATGAAAATGCCGATATTCTGGAGGATTTAGAGTTTATGAAATATTTGGTGACTGGAGCAGCCGGATTCATTGGTTCTCATATAGCCCAAAGGCTGCTGGATCGGGGTGATAAAGTAATAGGTATAGATTGTTTTTTGGATTATTATCCCCGTGCATTGAAAGAATACAGGCTGAAATCTCTGTTGAAATATAATAAATTGGAATTTATAGAAGGTAACTTATTGAAAGCAGATCTAAGCAAAATTTTGAAAGACGTGGATTTTGTTATTCATGAAGCAGCTCAACCCGGAGTTCGCACAGGATGGAACAGCGATTTTGAAGGTTATAGCAGAAATAATATCGAGGCCACCCAGAGACTCTTAAATATGTCAAGAGATACAGGCATAAGGAAATTTATATTTGCTTCATCTTCATCGGTTTATGGCAATGCTGAAGAGATGCCAACCACAGAAAATGCATCTACTAAACCTCTTTCTCCTTATGGTGTAACCAAGCTTGCCTGTGAACATCTATGTAATGTATATTACAAAAGCTTCGGTGTTCCAGTTATTATACTTCGTCATTTCACCGTTTTTGGCCCCAAACCAAGACCCGATATGGCCCATACTATATTCTCCAGAGCGATATTAACAGGCAGGGAAATACAAATTTACGGTGATGGTGAACAATCAAGAGGTTTTACATATGTATCCGACATTGTTGATGCTACAATGAGCGCAATTGAAAAGGACATTAAAGGAGAAATTTTCAATATAGGCGGAGGTGTAACAGCTACTGTAAAGGAAATAATAGAAATTCTGGAAAAAATTATCGGAAAAAAAGCCATAACAAGGCATGTTCCAGCCCTTAAGGGAGAGGCGAGACACACTTATCCCGATATATCAAAAGCGGCGGAAATGCTGGATTATCACCCTAAAGTGGGTTTAGAAGAAGGTCTTATTGAGGTTGTTAAATCCGTTAAGGATTTTTATGGAATATAAGTAATTAGATAGGAGGTATTCC
>WJIO01000321.1 GCA_014730235.1 Candidatus Poribacteria bacterium | reverse complement strand
ATAGTAATTAGATAATGTTTTTTACATTTCTACACTCAAGTCGGAAAAGCCGGTGTTTTTAACTAACCGGGTTAATTTACTTTCATATATAAACCTGCCCTAAAGCAAGATCAACCATGCAAATTATGGAGACAATATCATGGAAAAATATGTTCCAGTGGAAATAAGGGGTCGTGAACCTTTGAGAGTTATAGAAATGGATTCCCAACACGATCCGGATGATTCTGTATTATTCACCTATTATATCAAAACTGAATCGGATCTGGTGGAGACAGCAAAGAAGATCGCTGAAGAAGAAACAACAGGAAGATGGATAGGTAATAAAACACCAACAGATACTTTTTATAGTGCCAGGGCTGATGTTAGCAAGATCGAAAAATACGGAGATGGGGAAGGTGTAATATATGTCCGTTCACCTCTTGGTAATCTGGATATGGAGTCAGACCTGTTTTACCAGATCTCCATGCTTTCGGTAGGCGGCCCTATATTGGAATTCGTGTATTACGAAAATGTGGCGTACCTGGATTTCCAGCTTCCGGAGAAAGCCCTGGAAAAATTTCCCGGCCCTAAGTTTGGGGCCAAAGGCACCAGAGAAATTATCGGTCTTGATGAAAACATGCCGGTCATGGGAACAATAATCAAGCCATGCTGCGGCCTTACACCAGAAGAATCAGCGGAAAAATGCTATCAGGCGGCTCTAGGCGGTGCTGTACTTATAAAAGATGACGAAAAAATGATGAATCCCAAATACTGCCCCTTTGAAAAGAAAGTAAGACTTGTTTCAGAAGCTCTGCGGAAGGCGGAGGACAAAACAGGTAAAAAAGTTATTTATGCTCCGCATCTTACAGCAAGGCCCGACAAGATAAAAGACATGGCCAAAAGGGCTATTGAATATGGTGCAACCGGAGTTATGTTTAATGCAATATTGGCCAATAATCTTGGCACAGTGGAGATCCTGGCTGAAGATCCGGATATCAATGTTCCTATATACGTTCACAGCGGTGGCAGATCGGCTTTATCCACAGGCCCAAGACGCATCGATGACGTGGTTACGGCCAAATTGACCAGATTATGCGGCGGTGATTACTTCCAAATAGGTGTAATGGGACAGCTTAACGTCCACGTAGCATCAAGAGATCCCGGGCTTCTGTTGAGATTGGATGAAGTATTCAAAGAGCCTTTGGGAAATATTAAGGACACATTACCAGTCACAGCCGGAGGTTTAGGAGCGGCGAATTTAGGTGTAAATATCCAAGCTTTTGGCCCTGATGTAGCACCTCTGGCCGGATCAAACATACTGGATCATCCTATGGATCCCAAATCTGGCTCTGTAGCTATGTATCAAGCTCTGGAGGCCTATACCAAAGACGGTATAACAAAACCCGATGAGCTTAAAAAATTCGCCGATGCAAGAGGTTATAAAGAGCTTCAGGCTATAATGTAGAGATTAAATATAAATTTTATAGGAGGGGTAACCCCTCCTATAAAATTCATTTCAGCTGTTCTTTAATTTTCGATTCAAGGTCATCAATCATTTCGTTCGACTCCAGCACCCCTATCTCCAGATTATATTCCCGCTTTTCACCAGCTTCAAGGAACTGAAGTGTTCCTCGATCCCTTTCCTTGT
The DNA here is from genome assembly GCA_014730235.1 of Candidatus Poribacteria bacterium. GTDB lineage: Bacteria > Poribacteria > DTPJ01 > DTPJ01 > WJIO01 > WJIO01. The sequence goes on along the minus strand of WJIO01000321.1, from coordinate 34,694 downwards.
CTCTACCCTCCACCCAGCAGTTAGAAGGCTCCATCCCTATAACATATGTGCCAACACCATTCATCTTCCACTGGACGAATTTGGGAAGCTGGCTTTTTAAGTATTTCACGTAAAAACCGAACCCCTGGCCCTGTCGAAACTGTTTGTTTACTAAAGCGGAGTAAACATATCCTTCAGAATCCGGAACCATATCGTGATAGTAAACCCTTTCACTGAATTCCGGCGTTGGAGTCTGAAATTTGAAGTAATTTTCGGAATCCACTTCCGCATCGGCATCCCTGGGAATGGCTGTTTTCGTCGGAGAAAGCATGACGGAGTTTTCATCCACCACAGGAAAACCACCGTTTATATGATACAAATACATGTGGGGAATGCTCTCGTAACCTCTATTTTCAACCATGTCATGAATATAAAGCTTCGACTCTCCCATCTTTGCCAATATCTTCCGGGTAAGTATAACATTATCACCGAACATAACGGCCTCATGGACCTTACCCTGAACCCACATAATATAGTCATCTTCCTGCCATTCACCGTCGGCCCAGACGTTTTTAGCCGGGATATAGGACATACGACCATGAAGCCCAAGCTCTTTACCTTCATCAACGCATGGTGAACCCGCATTTGTCATGCCACATGTTACCAAAAGACCGCCGTAGAAGCCTCTCAGCCATCCTAATCCAGCAGGTTCATAGAACGCTGGACCTATTTCACCTGTATGAGAACGCCAGCATAGAGGTTGCCCGTTAAATTCCGCATAGGATATATCCAGTCCCCGCCCAGGTAAAACAGTAAAGGCAAAACCTGAACCTGTTCTGAAATCCACTGCATCGGTTCCCTTTTGATTTCCATCAGATAATTGATAGAGTCTGACCCCCGCTATCTGAGATATATCGCCAATCTTAGCCATTAACTCTTTTTTAGAATATTCTTTTCCATATAGAACAGCCATTTTAATATGTCTCCGTAGTTTTGATCACATAAAGGGTAATTTATAATTTCACTGTTTTTGGTTTGGTATTGCCGCAATATATTGCGGCAATACGGATTTTAGTATATTTTTAATTCAGTAATCGTTAAAAAATGAGGTTCTTCCAGGTTTAGTGTGGTAAATATAAGGAACTTCCTTATGCTGTCATTCCTGCGAAACTCTTATTCCTTTTTGCTCAAGCTTTTTCAAAAAGCTTGAAGCAGGAATGACAACTAAATTATATACATTTTTTAACGATTACATTCACAATAATTTTTGGAAAACAGTGTGACATATTATTAACATATCCTGGAATGTTACGTCAATACTTTACTTCAAAATTAACCGATTAACATGGGACAGGTTCGAGTATAGCCAAATATAAAAAAGGCTAAGGACTGGTACCAGTCCTTAGCCTTAAAATATTGAAATATAAAAAATTATGATTTGTCTTTGCTATCTGATGATTTTTTATCAGAAGACTTGGTATCCGGTATTTTTTTAGTGCTATTTTCCTGCTTTGCCTTTTGTCTGTAACCGTCGCTGCGATAATCCGTCGCGTAGAAACCCGGTCCTTTGAAGATCACTCCAGCGCCAGCACCTATTAACCTCTTTACTTTACCCCCACATTTGGGGCATTTTTTTATTGGTTCTGCGGTAATGCTCTGGAATTTTTCAAAGTTGTGACCACATTTTTCACACTCATATTCGTAGGTTGGCATCTCAAGAAGCTCCTTCTGATTATCCAATTTATTATAATAAAAAAGTTGCCGAATTTTTCAGCAAAATATAATTTTACTTTCTATATATAACGATGTCAAGGACAAAGATGGAATCATCCCCAAGCATAAAATTTATGTCCGTGAAAACTTTGGCTCTTCCGGTTTGAGTATGGTTATAATTTGAAAATTTTCTCAGCTTGTCATCCTGCTTCAAGCTTTTTGAAAAAGCTTGAGCAAAAAGGAATAAGAGTTTCGCAGCAATGACAGCATATAGAAGTTTCTTATTTTTAACACATTGAACCCGAAGGAACCAAACTTTATTTGTTACCCCGTTCTTCGCAATAACAAAAGTAAAACAAACGGGAATTACAGATAAAATGAATATGAATAACAGGCAAAGTAAGTTAAGAACTAAATCCTGTTCCGGCAGGTATAAGTTTGCCGAGGATCAAATTTTCAGTCATTCCATTGAGTTTATCCTGCTGACGTCTTACAGCAGCCTGGGTAAGAACGTTTAAAGTATCACCAAAAGCCGCTGCAGCCAAGAAGCTTTCGTTAGTGAGAACAGCATCCCATAGGCCTGTAAGAACAGGCTCTACTTCCGGGTGTTTTGCTGTATCTGGAAGATCCCGGGATTCCATGATAATTCTTTGCCTGTTTACCACCTCTCCAGCATATAAATTTGTATCTCCCGGCTTTTTAACCCGAACCTGCCATAGTATGCGGCTGACAAGGATTTCAAAGTGCTTATCGTTTACATTAAGCCCATATATACCATACAGGCGCATAATTTCATCCTTCAGAAGTATCTGGAACTTTTCCTGCCCATTTTTTCTTAAGGTCTGGCACAATTCCACAGAATCCTCGCCAACTGTAATTTTAACATCCTCCCTGGCTTCAAGAAGATTATCCAGCCTTGGTATACCGGCTTCGATAATCTCTTTTCCATTGCCATAAAAGACCCGGAAATTAAGCTGAACCACAGGTTCACCAGTAGCAGCGGCGGCTATAACACCAGCAGGTGTTCCCGTTTCTGCCAGAGAACCTGATGCGAGATCAATACCATAACACATGGAACATAAACCATTCTCAGTCTGGCATGTAAAAGGACTTCGAATACTTACCTCTTTTACACCGGCATGCTCAATTCTCCAAGCAATATCATCATCAATCAAAGTTCCAGCTCTGGCTATAGATTCACCATTTTCAGGATTTATTACCTCACAGGACAAAACTCTACCAACAATACGATGATGTAAGGAGCGCAGGATGTCATCACCAAAGGTCAAATTATCGACTTTTATTCCATGCTCTGTCCCGCAGTCATGCTCTTTTACGACAACACTCTGGCAGGCTGATACCATTTTCCGCATCAGGTGTCCAGCCCGACCGACTCTTACAGATACATCAATAAGACTATTTCGAGCGCCGGATGTCATCATGAAATGCTCTAAAGTTGATAATCCATTCATAAAATTGTTAGAAACAGGCAGGCTGTATAACTCTCCGCTGGCTTTAGTTATATTTCCAATAACTCCTACTAGATTTCTTAAACGGTTTCTACTACCTCGAGCACCGGATATAACCATTATTGATATGGGTGACATCAGTTCCTGATTTAATAATTCATCTCCGGAAGTTGTGGGTTTAAGATTATCAATGCTCAGGGAACAACCGTAGCGGGTTGCATATTTGAAACCCAGATCATCCACATGATTAAGGAATCTTACGGCTTCATCCTCACCTAATTTTGCATGACATTCTTCGATAAGACTAAACAGGGTTGATTTATCAACCTTTCGGTTGATAAATCGTCCTAATCCTTCGGGAACAATTTCGTTAAACAAGATACGCCCGACGGTTGTATTTATAAAATCATCCTGATAGTGGTAGTTAATATAATCGTGTATATTTATCCTTCCCAATTCATATGATTTCTTTAAATCCAGTATATCAGTGAATTCCTTACCGGGATCGGAAGATTTACCTGTCTCCATTGTCATATAATAACATCCAGCTATCATCTCCTGATTTGGCTGGGCTATTGTGCCACCGTGAGAAGGAGATAGCACGTTTTTTGTTGCAAGCATTAAATCCCCTGCTTCCTTCTGGGCTTCATGACTCAGGGGTATATGCACAGCCATCTGATCGCCGTCAAAGTCAGCGTTGAACCCTACACATACCAGAGGATGCAGGTGTATGGCTTTATCTTTGGTCAGTCTTGGCTTGAAGGCTTGTATACCAAGGCGATGGAGAGTAGGTGCTCTATTCAGAACAATATATCGATCCTGTATCACCTCCTGAAGAGCTTTTAAGGTTTCCGGTGATTTGGATTCTATCATCTTACGGGCACTGATAATGCTGTTAGCTTCATCGGAACTGACAAGTTTATGAATGATAAAAGGCTTAAACAATTCCAGGGCCATATCTTCTGGCAAAGCACATTCATCCAGATTAAGTTCAGGCCCTGCGACGATCACCGATCTGCCTGAGTAATCCACACGTTTACCCAGGAGATTTCCTCGAAGCATTCCGGTTTTTCCTTTTAGAAGGTCACTCAGGGATTTAAGATCTCCGGATTGACCCTCCCTGCGCCGACCATTGCCAAACAGAGAATCAACAGCTTCCTGTACCATCCGGGCAGCTTCATGGGCCTGTTCATCACCTATAGCAGAAAATTCCCTGCATGTTTTATTTCTTGATATGACCCTGGCATAAAGTTCGTTAAGATCAAGAGTGGCAAATACTCCTCCCTCTAATTCATGCATGGGCCTGATGCCCGGGGGGATTACAGGTATGCACTCCAGGATCATCCATTCGGGCTTTATACCTGAGTTGATAAATGTATCAACCAGACGTTTTTCATGTGGATCTTCCAGAGATGAGAGTAGTTCCTGAAGGTTTATATCTTTCAGTAATTCCCTAACAGCTTTTGCCCCTATTAATACACCGAAAGACTTTTCTCCAAATTCTTCGCATTTCTGCCGGTATTCGTCTTTGCTAAGAATTTGTTTAAATTCCAGAGTGGTTTCACCTGGCTCTGTGACTATGTAGCTTTCGTAATAGATTACCGATCTTATATTTTCGATATCCATCTGAAGCAGGATAGCTATAGGGCTTGGTCTGGCGTTTAACAGCCAATTATGACATACAGGTACAGCCAGTTCTATATGACCCAGCCTTTCGCTCCGCATACTGGAAGGTGCAACTTCCACACCGCAAATACCGCACACCTTTCCCTTATACTGCATACCTGATATTTTTCCGCATTGACATTGCAAATCCCTTAAGGGACCAAATATTTTTTCGCAGAATATGCTACCTTGCGGCGGGTGATCGTTATCCCAATCCATAGAGTCGCTGTATACCAGACCATGAGACCACTCCCGGCTTATTTGATCCGGTGAGGCCAGAGATATAATAACTGAATCTACAGTATCTACACTGAATACATTTTTATCTGTCTTACCCAGCAAACTGAGATCAAAGCAAACTCCCCGCAGGCACATGATCAGATTATTTAAAGTCCTGGGAATACCCGGTTTTGGTGATGAATCTTTACCTTCCAGGATATTTAAATACATCTCTTTTCGAGCATCTATATCATCGGATTTAACGGTCAGAAGTTCTCTAAGGGAATATGCTGCACCGTAGGCTTCCAGGGCCCAGGTTTCCATCTCACCAAAGCGCTGACCGCCAAACTGCATCTTGCCTCCAGTGGGCTGCTGGTTAAACAGGGAGTAGGGACCTGTAGACCGGGCGTGAATTTTATCATCTACCATGTGAATGAGCTTCATGGTATACTGGTATCCCACAGTAACTTCCCGATCTGTAACGCGCCCATTACGGCCATCGCGAATTGGAACCATGCCGCTGGCGGGAAGTCCTGACTTTGTCAACAAATCCCTTATCTGATCTAAACTGGGGCCGTCGTATGGAGGGCAGTAAATAATAGATTTTGAAGCTTTAGCAGCCCAGGCCAGATGAGTTTCCAGAATTTGCCCCGGATTAAGCCTTGTGGGCACACCCAGAGGATTCAGAACCATATCAACGGGAGCTCCATCCTCCAGGAAAGGCATATCCTCTTCGGGAATAATTGCTGCTATAGTTCCTTTGCTGCCATGTCGGTTAGAGAGCTTATCGCCTACCTCCAGAGATCTCTTATGGATTATATCAACTTTAATCACCTCATATACACCTCTTGGCAAAGATGGATTTTCATTTCGGGATAATCGTTTTACATCCATAACTATGCCGCTTTTTCCCGGTGGAACAGTGAGGGATGAATCATGATAGTTAAGTATCCTGCGTTCTGGTCCAGTGATTATATTTAGAAGCTTATCCTCGGGATTTTCGTCAGATGGTTTAGGTGTAATCTTACCCACAAGAACATCATCTTCATTAACCCATGAACCGGGTTTTACTATACCATTATTACCCAGCATGGATATCTGATTGTTATCAGCTCCCGGGGGTTGACTGGTTATCTTTTCCCGACCAAACTTTGTATCCCTTACCTCTATTTCCAGAGTGCTGATATGAATAGAGGTTAATATGTCATCCTTAATCACCCTTTCACTGACAAGGATGGCATCCTCAAAGTTATATCCATCAAGCGGCATGTAGGCCACCCGAATATTAGTACCCAAAGCTAATTTACCATTATGTGATGATGAACAATCGGCTATAACCTGCCCTTCCGAAACTCTTTGATTACTAGCGACTACAGGCTTTTGATTAAGCCAGTTTCTGGAGGAATGTGCAGGACGGTTTTTCAGAAGCCTGTAGACATCAATTTCACCATCGTCTGATACTATATGTATTTCCTGAGATGTGATATACTTTACCACTCCCCCGCGCTTAGCAGTAACCATAGTTTTTGAATCCAGAGCGATTTTGTTTTCTGCTCCGGTCTGAACCACAGGCTGCTGGGGAAAGAGTAAGGGTACGGCCTGACGCTGCATATTTGCCCCCATTAAAGCGCGGTTAGAGTCATCGTGTTCCAGCAGGGGGATAAGGGATGTGGAAGGCCCCAGGGTTTGCTGTATAAAGGCATCGGCATATTTTGCTTTCCCCTCTCCCACCATAACTACATCATTATCAATTCGGGCGGGTATTTTACCATCTTTTGATATATATTTAGCTGGCGCTATTATTTCACCCTTTTCCTGTTTAGCCGATATGTATATTAAATTGTCATTTTTTTCTCCATCTGCCATCTTACGATATGGCGCAAGAATATTGCCTTCATCATCAATTTGAGCATACATGGCAACAGTGTTAATCATACCAACATTTGGTCCCTCCGGCGATTCCATTGGGTCTAACCTTCCATATATAGAATGATGCAACATTCGGGGTTCCCCTGATACATCGTCGGCCCCGAGACTATTTTGGTAAAGACTTATTCGGCGGCAATGAGTTAGTATATCCAGGGGATTAATTTCCTGAAGTATCTGAGAGAAGCGATTACTGAGAAAGAATCTATTAACAGCAGATTTAGCCTGCTGGATTTGGAGTTTTCCATCTTCATCTTCTGTACAAAGAAGACTGGAAGGGGTTAATTTACATCCATTGGACAATTCCACAGACATCCGATCTGATACGGCTGATGTCAATCCGGCAAGGGATTCAGAAAGAGATTCACATAACATTTCATTAACCAGCTTAACATGTTTTTCCGCAACATCATTAAACTGATCAAGATCCAGACCGACAAGTTGACCAATAACAACCCTTTTTTGGCCTCTAATAATAAATACACCCTCTTCTGTCATAAGTGGAACATGGGTCAACAAAACTTCTTCTTCCCTTATGATTCCACCTGATTCTTTTGATGAAAGCCTCATCTGCAAATTTACAGGTATTGAATAGGTTAATCCGATTTCTATACACTCCAGGGGATCAACAGATATTTTGCCGCATGAATAACCAAGACATTCCAGAGTTAAGCTTTCACTTTCTATAGGGAATATTTCATCCAGAATCTTTTTCAGCCCTGTATTATGTCTTTGTTTATGAGGAACATGGGTTTGTAAAAAACGTTTATAAGACCGGGTTTGCATCTGAAGTAAATCCGAAGCTTCCCAAACAGAGGAAGTATCACCGAAACTAACCTTGCCAGTAACAGGTGATTCCTTATTATCCTGCATATTAATCAGACATTCATCGCTTGAGGTTCCTCTCTGAGCTACTGGTTCAGATAAAAGTTCCCTGAGAATATGCTCAAGATTTTTAAATGCTTTATCCAACGCCTGTCTGGGATTAATTGAGCCATGAGTATATATATTAATTACCAATTCATCCTGACGGTTAATCTTATATTCGGCGAATTTAACATCTTCGGAACCGTCCTGTGAATTTTGCGTCATCAAATACCAGCATAGAAGACTGCCGATTGAATGTTGATTGCCATTGGTTTCAAGAACAAAAGTTCCCTTTTCACTGCCGAATTTTCCACTTATTATGTTATCACCTACCAGATTCTCCAGCAAAATCCCAACGGCAGTAACAAGGGCATTGATAGGCGATATTCCTCCATTAGTCTTTATCTCTATATTCAGATTTTCACTCCCATTTTGTTTTTTTGATACTGAAAAAGCCACCTGTTCAACGGGAGAAAAATCAGCATTTACCGGTATAACACCCGATTTAAAGTCGCCGGAGCAGGCTTTACTAAAACCAAGACCTTTTTCAATCACAGCTTCGGCAACGAAAGCGGCACCGGATTCTAAAGTTACAATATGGGAATCAGGATTTAAAATAATTATGTTATCATCCGATGAGAAATCACTGGCCCTGACTTTTTTCCTATTATGAATACTGATTCTTATTCGATCTTTACCCGGGTGCAGCATATTGAATTTTAAATCTGATATGTTCTTTATAATCTCATATGTATCCTCAACCGCTTCAGGTATTAGGTCAAATTCATGGGCAACACCATCAATTTTAACAGAAGTAACAGCCGCTCCGGGAATTTTTGATAACAGGATACGCCTGAGGGCATTGCCTAAGATATGTCCAGAACCTTCCTCCATAGATTCCAGAATAAATCTGCCGTATATATCAGTGTTGTTGTCATGGTCGTATTTAAATTGTTTTTTCATAGAACCCTCCCGATATAATGGAATATATTTGCAAAACTATTAAACTGAGAATTCTAAAAAATCTCTAAAACCAATGTTTATAAGAATTCAGCATGAACAAACAGATGAAAATGCTCAAAGAATATAGTTCTATGTCATTCCTACGAAAGCAGGAATGACAGCCTGATAGCATTTTCATTTGCTAGTGTCTCTTTAAGCACTGCAACATATGGTTTTAGTTAATTTTAGAAATATCAGTTAAAAAACTATCTTCATATTTACCAACGCAAATTACCGATAAAGGTTCAAAAATAAAAGGCTTTTCCGGATTTAGTGTGGTTATAATTGAAAATTCCCTCAGCCTGTCATTCCTGCAAAATCAGGAATGACAGCATAAAGAAGTCTTGTCTTTACCACACTAAACCCGGAAGAACCAAATAAAATATAACGGTGACGCGAGGGTGTCACTGGCATTTTGTATTATTATAGAGCAAAGGTAATTGTAAAAATAAATTCAATTATTAATAGTAGCTGGATCATATATAAAATTTAACAGAGGTGATTAAAGTGGGAAGAACGGCATCAAGAGATAAAAAATTAATATCACAAATACAATCAGGTAATATGGAATCCATGGACGAATTAATAGAATTATATTTTCCTTTAACTTACCGACGAGTTCGCAGAATGGTTCCTCTAGAAGACGCAGAGGATGTTACTCAGGATATATTTATGAACCTGGTATCCTCTATTGATTCTTTTAAGGGAAAATCGGCATTTTCCACATGGTTTAACAGGATTATATTTAACAGGGTGGCTGATTATCATAGAAAGATGTTCAGGTATAAAAAACGTTTTGTGCCGGAGGACGAAGGCTTTGAGTATGAAATATCAGAAGAGGCCAACAGCGATCTGGAAGCTGCAGATATACTTATGAAATTGCCAAAACCTTATCGCAAAGTGCTATTTTTGAAATTTTTTCATAACCTGTCGTTTGGTGAGATAGCTTCAGAACTTGACATGAATTATGAGGCAGTAAGATCCAGGTATCGTCGGGGGGTTCAGTATGCGGCGGCTAAAATTGAACCAAAGATGGTAGCAAATGCCTAAATTGCCAGAAGAAAGGTATTTAATGTAATCTTTAAAAATGACAATTATGTAACTTACCATTATAATAAAAGCATTATTCTACTATACTTTCGCACTTTTTATATATCAAAACGGTAAATACAGATTTCATAAGGGTTCTCGGCTTGTAGGGACACGGCATGCCGTGTCCCTACAAGCGCATAAATACTATGTTTTTTAAAAAGTGCGAAAGTATAAATTCTAAACATTTTCATTTTTTAACGATCACATATTACAAATCTTCAGAGTCACCGTATTCAGTATAGGCAGTCCATGTATTCATATTTTTGTCATATCTACAAAGCCCGCGATGAGTTCCAATCCATAGATAATCACCATCAACGCTGATGGAAAATACGGAGTTATGTACCAAGCCGTGCTTTTTAGAGTAAGAAGTCCAGCTTTTTTTTGATTTATCATACTTAATTATACCTGCATCAAATGTTCCAAACCAAACGTATTTATCATCACTGGTAATACAGGTAATTCTGTTACTGTTTAAGCCATTATCGGTAGAGAAGGACATCCATTCACCGGATTCTTTGTTGTATACAGTTATGCCATCATTACTGCCGAACCATACATTCTGGCCGTCAACCTTTACGCTTCCTATTTCGTTGGTGGGAAGTCCGTCCTCGACAGTCAATGTGACCCACATGTCCTTTCCCTTATCATATCTACTAACACCCCGCATAGTTCCAATCCAGATGTAATCTTCATCAGCATCAACACACCATACTTCATTTGAGACAAGGGCATTGGCATATTCTTTGGTCATAGCTGTCTGTCTTATCTCTATACCGGATGTATAACTTACCCATGCGTTAATGTTATCGGACATTCGGGGGAATTTACCGAGACCGTTGTTTGTACCCATCCATACGTCATAACCATCGACTACAATTGAGTTGACATCAATACCCGGAAGGCCGTTTTCCGTCTCAAACCTGTCCCATTTATCCGTAACTTTATCATATCGATTTGCGCCATCCTTAGTACCTACCCAGAGGTATCTTTCATCAACGGCAATGGCATTAATAGTGTCATTTATCAGGGTTTTCTCTATAGCATCATGAAGACGTCTTCTTTCATCCCTGTCCATATCATTCCGCCACATATCATATAATCCCCCACCTTCAATGTAAGTTTTCCATCCACCATATCTTTTGTCATATCGTGATAATCCATCGGGGGTACCGCACCAGACATATTTATCATCTACAGCTACTGAGAGAACTTCGTCATCAGCCAGAGCACTTCGCTTGGTAAAATTAGTCCATGATTCGGTCAGCTTGTCGTATCTGCTCAGGCCTCTTCGGGTGCCAACCCAAACATATCGCTTATCCACGTTAAGACCAAAATCATTAACGTCGTCCATTAACAATCCAGTTGAGGAGTCATAACTAGTCCATGTACCGGAAGCCATGTGGAAACGCTTAACCCCATCGCCATCTGTACCTATCCATAGATAATCACCATCTTCGGCAATATCTTCAATACTGCTTCGCCAGTGGTTACCGTCTCCTCTGGGCTGGAAATTGCTCCATTCATCCATTTTTTTATCATAGGCAGTTACACCGCTTCTGCTCCAGCGATAAATTATCCAGACATATCTGTCAGTGGCAATTATTGTATTTATCCTCTCATCAGTAAGGACATCCTTTGTGGAGTAGACTTTCCATTTTTCTGTATTTGTATTATACCTTGTTACAGAAGCTTCATCATCCCAACCGCTGTGGGCGAACCATATTTCACCGTTATCAGCAGTTATACAATCCACAGAATTCTGATTCAGACCATCTTCCCTGGTATAACGACGTTGTTTACCATCTTTGCTGATTTTTCGCACACCGGAAGAGCTTAAGCCGATCCATACATCATCACCGGCGGCAGCCATAGCTCTGACGAATTCCCTTTCGGAAACCAGTTGACTAATTTCCACAGTTTCCCATTCACGCTTTTCCTTATCATACTTGCTTATTTCAGCACCGGTTAAACGGGTCATATTGGAATAGCTAACCCATACGACATTATCACCACACTCAACATAATTTATACTGTTATCGCATAGTCCATCTTCTCTGGTAAAATGCTCCCAGAAATCACCTGATTTGTCATATCTCAACAAGCCATAATCGGTTGCAAACCATACTGCGTCATCATCCACAATAATACGTCTTATCTGGGTCATGCTTTCAGATTCAGTATCTTTAAGTATAGTTTCTCTGCTGAACCACTGCCATGTGTCAGTTTGTCTATCATAACGGACAATAGCACCGTTTCGGGATCTCCTCCAATTGCTAAACCAGACGTAATCACCATCAAAAACAATGTTTGAAATACTATCTTCCCTCAGGGGTTCACGAGTCATTAAAGCTTTATGTTCATGCCATTTATCATCATTTCCGTTATATTCAACTAATCCGCTGGAAGTTCCTACCCATAGATAACCATTGATGGCCAGAACTGATCGGACATTTCTATTCAAAATGTTTTCTTTACCTTCAAGGGCCCAATTTTTTGTTTTTGTGTTATAGCTTATCAAACCGTCGGGCTTGCCCACCCATATTTTCTGTCTTGTCTCATCAAATTCCATAGTGACCACATTGCAACTTTCCTGATTAGCATCAGGATCGGATATTTCTATATCCCAATTCAAAGCACTAAACTTTTTATTGGAGGGATTGAAATAATATATTCCATCGCGAGTACCTGCCCAGATATTTCCTTTACCCCATACCAATATGCAGTTTATATAGACATCAGGCACATCTTCAATTTTAGTTACAGAACCATTATTTCCATCAAATTTATGATGCCACAAACCATTTTTAGTTCCAATCCATATAGAATTCCCATCAGGAGTTACAGAGGTTATAGTCTCATCAGCCAGATCTTCTATTCTACCAAAATCTCCCTCGCTCTCTGTATTCATATGAAAAAGACCTCTGTTAGTTCCTATCCACACAGTATGATCTGTAACATCCAGAGCGGTAATAAAATCATGTGAAAGCCCATTGCTGTTAGTGTAATATTGCCACTTATTTTTATCAACATCAAATGCAGCTAGCCCTCTTGCTGTACCTAACCATATCTTATTACCATTAGCTACAACTGATGTAGTAAGATCAGTAGTAAGACCTGAATGTTTTCCATATCTGGTCCATTCTTTATCAGATAGAGAATACATTGCAGCGCCACCTTTTGTAGCTACCCACAAATTACCAATCTTATCGCAAGCTACCTGGTTAATATCATTATTTGGTAGTGTATCAGCCCTGACAAACTGAGTCCATTTATTATCTACTTTATTATATAAGCTTATACCAGTATCATAGGTACCAAACCAGACTTCGTTTTTATGAACATCGATGCAGGTTATATTGTTGCTGGCCAAACCATCGTTATTGGTGTATCTGACCCATGTATCCACAGCTTCGATATATCTATGAACGCCGCCGTTGGCTGTTCCGATCCATATATGGTTTCCGTCGGCAACTATATCCCTTATGTCGTTACTGGAGAGGACATCAGTTTTTGTATAATTTTTTACAAAGGTCTGATTTGTTTTATCATAAAGGCTTATGCCTGATTCCTGAGTACCGAACCATATAAAATTTTCCACAGCCGATATAGTGGTAATCTCGCTGTCTATAAGTCCTGCTGTTTTGTCATAGGTATTCCATGAGTCCGTTGTCTTATCGTATCTATTTACACCTTCCCAAAGAGTTCCGACCCACATATAGTCACCAGTTAAAGCAATGGCAGTTACATTGTTATCACTGAGACCATCCTGTTTTGTACGGGCAGCCCAACTGTCTATATTCTTGTCATACCTGTTAAGCCCCCCATCCGTACCGAACCAGACATAATCAACATCAACGGTTATAGTATAAACTTTCTGACCTTTAAGGCCATCCTTATCCTTAAAAGTTTTCCATTTCTTTTCATCGGTATCATAGCGGCTAACCCCGTCATCAGTCCCAAACCAAACCCATTGTCCATCTATTGCCACAGCACTAACATTATCCGATCCCAGACCTTGCTCTTTAGTATAGTAAGACCACTCATCCTTTGCCCGATCAAGCATACAAACACCTCTATTAGTGGCTATCCATACTGTATTATCATCAGCAGCTATATCATTAATGGAATTGCTTGTAAGAGTTCTAAAGAATTCTGAATCCAGTGTTTTTTCTTTTTTATTTTCTATCTGGTAAGTTTCAATTTCTTTCTGCGACTCATTTTTATTGAGTTCTTGATTTGGAGGTGATAGGGTTACACAGGAACTGAGTAGAATTGTTATTAATATACCTGTCCAGATATATGTAAACAACTTCATAAAATACCTCTCCTTAGTAAATACTAATAGCAAAAGCGGTCAGAATTTAGTTAAATTCTGACCGCTCTATATAACAACAAAAGCGGTCTAGATAATCCTGATTTATCCGCCGCTTATTAATTAACGGTGTAAATTATATTCCTTTGTAATCCATACCAATCATTTGACTGATTATTTATGATCCTTCAGGATTAAGTATGATAAAAAATGTAATATCATATTTTTTAATATAACTTTCTAAAATGATAACAAAAAAATGACAGTCTTTATTCCTTTTGTAGCAATTAGACGGTTATATCGGTCGAGGGTTTAAATTTTATCTTTCATCGAACTACAGCAATTTTGCCTGTTCGGACAATTTTTCTTTCATTATCATACAGAGTAAATTTATAAAAATATACCCCGTTGGATAACCTGTTACCTTCTTCATCCCTTCCATCCCAGTATATTTCATTGTAATGCCATGATAGCGATTCATGGTTTAAAGTTTTTAATAACTTACCGCGAAGGCTGTATATCTTAATAGCAACCCTTTCGGCAGGTTGATTCAGGGAAAACGTAAAATCTGTCGAGTAGGAAAATGGATTCGGGGCGTTAATTACCTCACCAAGCTCCACCTGTTCATTAACCCGAAAACTTATGGGATATGGAAATCCAAGGGACGAAAAATTTTCGCTTGTATCCCCAGCCTGCACCTGTATTGAATATAGATCATTCATAAGATTTGGTAAATATAATATTTCCGCAGTTTTTCCGTCGTCTGATATAGTAATATCATAATCCCTTTCAGTTAGAACAACCAATTCCTGGTCTTTTTGACCCATAGAAAAAGCTATTGTGGATGGTTCAAGAGCGTGATCATCATCAATTTTAACGCGTATTTCTGGAGATTTATCTAACATCATACCATCTACCAGAGTTTCACCATCAAGGTTTACAGTTATAACAGGTGGAGTTTCATCAGGCTTTTCTTCCACCAGAAACATAAACTCTATATAATCAGCATCATCAACATTACTCTTATTGCCGTTTAAATCTTTAACGGATATCCTGTATCTGTATTTGCCTATATTCAAAGTAGGTGAGTAAAATACAGGTATGTTTGTCAATGTGTTTACATTACTGGCTCTATCGGAAAAAACATAGTCATCTTTTGTAACAGGATAGAAATCCCTGTCATTTACGCTGACCATAAAAGAGAGGGATTCCACATCTATACCGTTATTATCCGAAAGCAATATTGAAATATCAGGCTTTGGAGGAATTACTATTCCACTCTGGGGAGATTCCCGGTTAATCCATAACTGTATTTCAGGGGATATCCGGTCTTCACTGTGCATAAGGGCCAGGGTATTAAGGGAATTTATTTTAGCTTTAACCAAACCAGTGTAAAGGGTATTAAATACAAATCTATCACCAAATTCAAAGGGCCATCTACCTTC
This sequence comes from Candidatus Poribacteria bacterium, assembly GCA_014730235.1. GTDB lineage: Bacteria > Poribacteria > DTPJ01 > DTPJ01 > WJIO01 > WJIO01. The sequence goes on along the minus strand of WJIO01000321.1, from coordinate 19,002 downwards.
ATACACCTCAATATTTATACCAATTGAAGGTACAACCAGTTCCTTGCCAACTTTGCCTTTAATGGGATAACCAACGGAATTTCTGACTACATTTCCATAACTGGAAATAATTTCATATTCCATTGAATTAATGAAAAATATTGACCAATCACCCTTAATATATGTAAAATTACTCGCATCCTCTTCAGTCATAAGGGTGATTCTTGATGTACCATCACCGGATATATAATTTTTCAGGCTTTGAAGTTTAATAGTTCCATCCAGATCCTGAAAGGTTTCAAACTTATAGGTATCACCATAAGAGTATTCCTTTTCGCCTTTCTGCATAATCAACCTTATACCAACATCCCGGTTTTCGTAAACCTTGTCCGGTTTTCCATCATCAAGGGTTTCGTAGTAATCCATCCCCTGCCTTCGCAAATACAGCTTATACCTGTTGGGATTTAAAAAGAATATAACCCAATCACCAATGGGAGTAGTAATCTCATCCACCGATATATGTTTTGTTTCAAAAAGAAAATCCGATACATTTTCCTTTGTGGGCATGGTAACGTATGGTTCCTGAATAAACTTACCGGTTTTTGGACTCAAACCATCCTCACCCTCCATCACAAGTGATGTTTCGATATAACGCCATATACCCGTATCCTCAAGCCATTCGTAAATACCAAGTTTATTGGCTTCTTGAATACACGCTGCTTCTACCCATTCCCTCTCAGTTCGGGTAAGATACTTATCTTCCCTGTTACTCAATCCCCGCCTCTTTTTTGCCATATTCCATATATCTGCAGCGTTAAATTTAATCTCCACTTCAGCTTCTTTATTCAGTGCATTAACACCGGAAGCAAGCTGGATACTAAAAGCACCATTGTCAACATCAGCTTTAGGAACAGGCCCGGCGGTAATTTCCGGCTGCTTCCATAAAGGCTGAGGAGATTGTATCCGGGTTATGGACATAACCGTTTCATCCACAGCACCGGCAGGCAAATCTATAATAAGGCTGTTATCAAGGCTTGAAGCTATTGTTTTGGCATAACCATTACCCACCAGAAAATCGTTTATGGGGAACCTGGCTGAAGCTTTGTTATCGTTTAAATCGGCATCCTCCACCCAGTTTTTATACTGGCCGTGTCCCAGATGGACTTTCGGGTTAATCCACGCAAATATCTGATGGACACCAGATACAAGGGGATTATCCAAAGTTACGACAGCTTTTGTGGATTGTATTACCTCGCCATTATGCTCCCATTGTTCATAATCTATAACTGTGCTACCCAGTAATTCCGCTTCTGAATCTACAACCCCATCCCTGTTTCTATCTGGATTACCTTCAAAGAACATAACGTCTATAGGCTCTTTAACCTCTTTGCCACCGTTGTTCTCAACAGGAGCGGATAAAATCCAGGATTTTCTTTCCTGGGAATAGCCGTAAGATATACCATAATTAGCCACCGCTATTTTTGAAATCGCCAGATTAACGCCTATAGGCACTTCAATTTTTTTCAGACTTGTGAGAACCTCATTACCTTCTGAATCCACCACCCTGATCTTATATTCAATTGAACTTCCGGGTCTGGATAGGGGAATATTGTTATTTATAATATACCAGTTTCCCGATATATTCGGAGTACCAGACGGCGCGCTGCTGGACACCATCGGGTAAGTATACCATTTCCAGTTTTCAGTATCATGCCATATACATTCTACTGTCTTAATTCCTGATTTCCCCCTGTTATCAACAATCGCAGTGTATACTTCTACGCTTTCATCATTGACTATTCTGCCGTCATAATACTCTATCACAGGTTTTAAAACACTAAAAGTCACTCCACCAATAGCTGATAAGCTTCCACCATTTGCGTAACACCTTAATTTTCCTTCACCTGGCATAACACCTCTGGGTATGTTAAGCTTTATACCCTCATATTCGCCAGACCAGATTCTGACAGCATGGTTTTGTTCGGGTAGATCGTTGGATTTATCATCATCCAGATTATTGGGATAAACTACAGAAATCTGCATTTGAGCGTTGAAGCTGGTATCTGTGACCATATTCGTCTTACCGGTAACAGGATCAGTTTTCATACGCTTTACCAATCCGGATTTTAACTCCAGCTCACTGGATGAATCCACAGAAGATTTAGTTAATTCACATTCAATTTCCAGTTCAGGAAGATTAAGCTTTGTTGCGGGATCTCCAAAGAGTGTATATTGTTCCGCCGATGGAATCCATGTGGCGATACCCAGATTAATAAATTCAGTCTTTGCCTCATGTATTATCTGACCTAAAATAGGGGGTTTTTTACTGAATACTTTGGGATACAGTATTTTATCAAAGGTAGCATTTCCTTGACCGTAGGTTAAACGCGTTGCGCTGAGACATGCTATGGCTCCGGCGTTAGGTTCAAGTAAAAAGACTTCCATTATGGTTTTATTGCCGCCGGTAGGATTATCAAAGTATCCATTCTGACATGTTGTTGTTATTACAAAGGGATAACGCTTGGAATTTTGAAGCTTGCCAATGTCATCTGATGCAAAGATATATTCATCAGCCCATGAATGGGCCCCTCCATGCCCGGAATATTCAAGCATAATAACGCCTCTGTTTATCTCCGCGCTTATAGCTTTACGCACCAGATAAGGCTCTTTAATAACTCTTAAATACAACGGAACAGGATCATAGCCAATTGGTATATAGTCCTTGGCCAATTCCCGTCGGCTGTCCTCGAAAACCTCATCGCCGCTTTTGCTTTTTTCATCATCGGCTATAAGTAAAACCCTTGACTGCCATATCCCCCGGTAGGGATTTTCTTCATACTGGATGATTTTATCCACTACGACTTCAGCCTCTGTTTCATTTTCCACCGGAAGCCTTCCCAGCATCATATCCGGGAGAATATCATCCCCGCTGACGGTAACAAACCTGTGATCCATAGCTGTCTGACCAAATGGAGCGCTGGCAGCGTGGTAGGTTGGTACGTAAATTCTGGGGTAATTATCATATCGCTGGTAGTATACATCATAGACGTATTTGTAATCCCAATGGGCATCACCTACCAATAATACATACGAGGGTATCTTATCCCAGTTAAAATAGGCATATCTTAAAAAACGCTGTATTGCTTTAGGGTCAAATATACCATAGCTGAACTCGTCATATATGTTTTCCACATCTACAACGATCACATCCAGGCCCTGCTGTCTTCTGAATTCAGCAAGTTTTTCAGCAGATTCCCGAAACTTATTGTGTGTTATCACTATATAATCGGCCCTGTTTGCAGGATCATGGAGCGTTGAATTATCATCCTTAACCATACTTTCAGGGGTAAGAAGGGCTGACCTTGTAGTTACATAATATTTTGTAGGCTGGGAAACCTGATCCTCAAACAAAACCTGGTATGTAGTAAAACCCTGGTCATCTTCCTCATTCGGTTCAACTTTTGTTACTTCAGCATTGATAATCTTTGCTATGGCGCTTGAACCATCAATCTGAAATATCTCTATGTTGGAATTGGTGAAATCCTCCACAAGATATTGAACATTTTTTGTTACTTTAGGGTAAGTTTCGGTGGAGAACATAAGTCGGTTTTTATCGGCTCTGAATTCACGCCAGTAATCTATTTCAACCCAGTTAAGGTAAACATCCCACTTTGGGTCCGTTGCGCTGGTAGTTCCATTCCAATCAAGGCAGTTGAGGGTAAGCCAGTTGTATCTGTATAAATCCCGCTGAGAAAGTATAATTTCACTTATGTATTCCTCCTGTCCTTCCCACTGGGCATTACCAACTATATTACCATTGAAATCTATTTCAACTAAATGCTGATTTGCGCCTCTGGCAAAAGTCACCCCCTGAAATCCAACCCGCAGGATTACCTCAAGACTTAGATCATAAATCCGATAAGGTAAGTGAACAGGCATATCGGTTATGGAGTCGTTACTTGGGTCTCCACCTCTCATAGCTGACCAGAAAAAGTGGTCAGCGGTTTCGGATGTAACTTTGCTGAGGGGGTCGTATATAATATTTGCGCCGCTTTCCAACTCCCAGTGTTTTGTATCATAAAAGGCCAAAGGCGGTTTTAAATCAGGTGTTTTTGGCTTTCCGTCCTTTATGGCCATCATCCAGGATTTTGTGCCAGTACTGCCCAGACTGCTCCAGCTAAGCCAGTAGACATTTGTGTTAGTATACTGGCTGTCCATTTTTACCGCGTAAAATTCTATGTAATCCCCCGGGTCAAATTGACCATCCTGATAACCTTCCACATATATTGGCACACTATCACCCCATGAAGTTAATTGAATCTTCCTTGGGTCAATGTTATCAGTATCTATACCTTTTGATTTAAGATAGCTATAAGTCAGTCTATAAACTCCGTCTTTTTCTATACTAAGCTTGTAACGTGTTTCAGTGACGGGAGATGGGGCAAGTCGTGGTGTTTTTTCCCTGACTTTTCTCCATTTTCTGGCCTGGTGATAGTTTATCAGAGTATCCTCATAGACCTGTTCAAAAGGACTGGATCTATAATTCCTGAACACAGAAGACTGAGCTTTGGAAGACTGAAAATCAATGTTAATAATCAGGTTCTTATACAGGGTAACCTGTTCTGTGCCGGGGTTATATTGGAGAGGATATATTCTGAGACTTGCTATATACTGCTCTCTCAGGTAGCCCGAGGAGTCTATTTCAACGATAATTTTGGGGTAATCGATACTGCGGCTGTAGAATTGGTTATCTATGACAAATTGGGTCTCAGAAGTGTATGTTTCTCCAAAATTTCCTGTTTCGGCGTCGGGTATTCCTTTATTATCTTCCCGGCGGATTATGGATCTCTCCACAGGATAGATCTTTTGCCTATTAAGGGTGACAATCTCAGAAGATATAACAGATGCCCGGGGAACAGAAGATTCAGGTACACCGACAGAATAAACACTGAAGGGGATCATGGGTTTGCCAGTATCCTGAGTAAAGGAACATCCCTGGTAAGATAAAATCCGGTAATTATGCCCATTTGCTTCTCTGGAAGCAGATTCAAGGGTGGGAGTAGTATAGCTTATGACAAGATTTTGGTCTGATGTCTCAAGAATTTCAACATCCTGAGACAAAGCAATACAGGGTAAAAATAATATAAAACAAAATGTAGTAATAACAAATAAAATAAAGGTATGAATATAACCAGACATTATAAACTCCGAAATTCCAAGATAGTTATTCTGCAAAATATAGTGGTATATTACAGTCAGAATTCATCAAAAGTTCTGAGAGCTAAATGGATATATAATCCTACTCTTTGACTTCTTCTGATATAATTTCGTAAAGGGAGGAAGCGTCAGCGGCACGGACATTGCCCGTTGGAATTGAAAGAATCCGACAGGTGAGTATCTTGGATTTTAGATCTATACGCAGTGTATCTCCTTCTTTTACTTCCTTTCCCGCTTTGGCTAATTGATCATTTACCAAAACATGATTTGAATCGCAAACAGCTTTGGCTACAGGTCTACGTTTGATAATTCTACTTATTTTAAGGAATTTGTCCAATCTCATATTAACTTAAATAAACCTTATTATCTCGGCCTTGTATCAAAATTTACTGTTCACTAATAATTGCCAGTTCCAACACCTTATCCATGTTATCCACCAGGTGAAACGACAATTTTTTTCTTATTTCAGGAGGAATATCACTGAGGTCTTTTTCGTTATCTTGAGGAATGATTATATTTGGTATATCAGCCCTGACAGCAGCCAGTATTTTTTCTTTTACTCCGCCAATGGGAAGAACCCGCCCTCGGAGAGTTATCTCACCGGTCATAGCCATATCTTTTCTTACGGGCTTTTGGGTAAGTGCTGAGACCATAGCTGTTGCCATTGTAATCCCTGCGGATGGGCCATCTTTTGGCACAGCACCTTCAGGAACATGGATATGAATATCCAGCTTTGTATAGGTTTCAGAAGGAAGATCTATCTGTGGTAAAACTTTGCTTTTTGATCTGATATAACTAAGAGCAGCTTTTGCCGATTCCTGCATAACATCACCAAGTTTGCCGGTGAGTTCAAGTCTACCTTCTCCTTCCATTGTTGTAGCTTCTATGGATAAAACATCACCACCAAGTTCCGTATAAGCCAAACCTGTTGCCACGCCAACCTGATCTTCTTCTTCGGCCTTACCATGTTTAAATTTAGGAATACCCAGATAGCTTCTTACGCTTCGGGCATTAAGGTTTATGCTTCTCTTTGGAGACTCGGTTTCCTTTTGTTTTACGACTTTTCTGGCTACTTTTCGGCATATAGAAGCTATTTCCCGTTCCAGATTTCTTACGCCAGCTTCTCTCGTATATTCGCGAATAACTGTCAAAATAGCAGAACGGGAAAAGTTTGTATTTTCTACATCCAGACCATTGGCTTTAAGCTGTTTGGGAATAAGGAAAAGCTGGGCTATTTTTTCCTTTTCGTATTCCGTATAACCCGGAATGTTTATTATCTCCATACGATCTCTGAGGGGAATGGGTATGGACTTAAGGAAATTGCCAGTTGTGATAAATAATACATCAGATAAATCAAAATCTACTTCCAGATAATGATCGTTAAATGTATTGTTCTGCTCAGGATCAAGGACTTCCAGTAAAGCCGCTGAAGGATCTCCCCTGAAATCCATACTCATTTTGTCTACTTCATCCAGCAAAAAGAGTGGGTTTCTGGATTTTGCCTTGCGAAGACCCTGTATAATTCTACCGGGCATAGAACCTATATATGTTCGACGATGCCCGCGAATTTCAGCTTCGTCCCGGACTCCACCCAGAGACATACGCACAAAATTACGACCGGTAGCCCTGGCAATGGATTTAGCCAGAGATGTTTTTCCAACTCCCGGAGGGCCTACAAAACATAGTATAGGACCTTTCAGCTTTTCAACCAGCTTTAGAACTGCAAGATATTCAAGAATACGCTCTTTTGGTTTTTCCAGAGCGTAGTGGTCTTCTTCAAGTATTTTTTCTGCTTCATCTATATCTATTTTATTATCTGTTGAAACTGCCCAGGGCATCGACACCAGCCAGTCAATATAATTTCTTATAACCCCTACTTCAGCGGACATGGATGGGATTTGCTTTAAACGTTCAAGCTCTGAAAGGGCTTTTTCTTCGGCTTCTTCTGACATTTTGGCATCAAGAATGCGTTTTTTCAGGTCTTCTTCATCAGATAATTTACTGGGATCCCGACCCAGCTCCTGCTGTATGGCTTTCATACGCTCATTCAGGTAAAATTCCCTTTGTTGTTTGCCAACCTGATGGTGTATTCTGCCCTCAATTTCCTTTTCTATACTGAAAATTTGTATTTGTGAAACAAATATCTGTATAAGTTTTTCCAGCCGTTCTTTTATATCAATAGCTTCGAGTACTTCCTGCTGAAGACCGGGATCAAGAAATGAAGATAAATGGCGAGATATTGTATTTGTAAGTTCTTCCGGGCTGAGTTTGGATGAGATTTCCTTTAATCCTTCATGAGATTCATCCGGAAGGTCTTTAACTACCTTTAGAAACTTCCTTAAGTTAGATATTAGATTTTTCACAAGAGCCTGTATTTCTACATCCCAGCTAGTATCCTCAGGAATTATCTCAACGTTTGCCTTAAGAAATACGTCATCGTAAATATAATCAACAACCTTTGCTCTGGATATACCCGTTATAAAGGCTTTAATAGCTCCATCACCTGAATCAACCCATTCCAATACTTCACTAAAAGTACCTATTTCATATAAATCTTCCGATTCAAGATGACCAAGGTCTTCATCGGTAGCTAATATAAGCAAATGCCCACCAGTTTCAATAGCATATCTTATAGCTGCAACTTCCTGTTCCCTGGAAAAGTAATAAGGTATAGTCATATCAGGGAACATTACTTCCTTTGAAGGTAACACTGGTAATGGCGTAGAATTAGTTTCAACGGGATATATATTGTCAGATGAATCCTGATTTACTATTGACCATTTACGTTTCATACTCAAAATCCTGAATAAGAAAAATTATAATGCAGATCGTTTTTCAGATTGAACTTCTTTATCATAAACCCAGAGGGGTTCTTCCTTTTTATTTATCACATCTCTGGTTATAACGCAACCAGCAACACCTGATTCAGAAAGTGTAGGTAGTTGATACATTATATCCAGCATGATTTCCTCAACAATAGCTCTTAATCCACGAGCACCGGTCTTACGCTGCATAGCCAATTCTGCAATGGCATCCAGAGAATCCTCATTGAACTTAAGCTTAACATCTTCAATTTCAAAAAGCTTCTTATACTGTTTAACCAGGGCATTTTTAGGTTCTGTGAGTATAGTTACTAAAGCCGATTTGTCAAGCTCGTGCAGTGTTGCTGTAACAGGAAGCCGGCCTACAAACTCTGGGATAAAACCAAATTTCAAAAGGTCATCCGGTTGCACCTCAGCTAATACTTCACCAAGTTTTTTACCACGATCACTCTTGATTTCCGCGCCAAAACCGAGGTTTTTTCTACCTGTTCTGTTTTCTATGATTTTATCAAGCCCTACAAATGTTCCGCCACAGATAAATAGTATATTTGTAGTATTAATGGGTATGAATTCCTGCTGAGGATGCTTACGACCCCCTTGTGGTGGTACATTTGCGATAGTGCCTTCTAATATTTTCAAAAGAGCCTGTTGTACTCCTTCACCAGATACATCCCTGGTTATAGAAGGATTTTCACTCTTCCGGGCAACTTTATCTATCTCGTCAATATATACTATGCCTCGCTCTGTCTTGGCTATATCATAGTCAGCGGTTTGTATAAGCTTCAGTATAATATTTTCTACATCTTCACCTACATATCCCGCTTCTGTAAGGGTAGTAGCGTCAACTATTGTAAATGGAACTTCCAATACCCTGGAAAGGGTTTGGGCCAGAAGAGTTTTTCCTGTTCCTGTGGGACCAATCAGAAGTATATTACTTTTTTCCAGTTCTACTCCATCATCATCTTTTCCTAGCTGTATTCTTTTATAATGGTTATAGACTGCAACTGAAAGGGTCTTTTTGGTTTTTTCCTGACCAATAACATATTCATCAAGGGCCGCCTTTATTTCTGATGGAAGCGGCACTTTTATATTAACATTATTCAGATCGTCAATTTCTTCTTCTTCTTTTAATAATTCACTACATAACTCAACACAATCATTACATATAAATACACCTGGATCCTGTCCAGCAACTAAACGACGAATTTCATCCTGAGTGCTTCCACAGAATGAACAACGGAATGGATCTTCGTTACCAGGAGGTTTGTTATACCGCATAAGATTTATCCTCTCCAGTATTTAAATAAATTAAAATTATTCCTTTTCATCAACAGTTCTATTGGAAACGACTTCATCTATAAGTCCATATTCTTTCGCCTCATAAGCAGACATAAAGAAATCTCGCTCAGTATCTACCTTAATCCTATCAATAGGTTGACCGGTATGATTGGCCAGGATTTTATTCAGTTCTTCCCTGGTTCTCAGTATTTCCTGAGCATGTATATTAATATCTGTAGCCTGACCATAAGCACCACCAGAGGGTTGATGAACCAGCATCTTGGAATGAGGAAGAGCATATCTTTTACCCTTTGTTCCGCCAGCAAGTAAAATAGCAGCCATACTTGCAGACATACCCATACACCAGGTAGAGACTTCCGGTCTTACAAATTGCATAGTATCATAAATCGCCAACCCAGCCGAAACAACACCTCCGGGACTATTTATATACAGACTTATTTCAGAATCAGAATCGTCCTGTTCAAGATAAAGCATCTGAGCAATAACAAGATTTGCCATTATATCGTTTATTTCAGAACCAATAATGATAATACGGTTTTTCAGTAATCTTGAATATATATCATAAGCGCGCTCTCCACGCGGAGTTTGTTCTACAACCATCGGGACTAAGCCCATATATTTATCCTCCAAATAATTTTAACCAGTTGAATGATTAAATAGAATATATTATATTATTAATTTACTTTTAGCCGAAGCATTTTCAAGCAGAAAATCGACAACTTTATCCTCAAAAATTGATGATTTCATACTTTCTAACCTATTTGTGTCTTCCAGCATACTTCTATACTTAATTTCATCTATTCCCCGTTGTTGGGCAGCATTTCGAATTACCGAATCCAGTTCCGCTTCGGTTACAGTGAAATCTTCCTGTTCCCCTATTTCTTCATAAATCCAGTTTCTCTTTATTATTTTCGTTGCTAACTCACGATATTTAGAAACATCTTCTTCTTTTGATTCAGATTCACCATATCTGCTTTCATCAATTTTCATCATTGTTTCAGCATTTTTTTCTACAAGAAATTCAGGTACTTCAAACTGGCATTTATCCAGAAGTTGTTCCACCAGTTCTTCTTCCTGCTCATTTCTCTTTGATTCCTGTTTTGTTAAAACCATCTGGTTCCAGACTCTGGCTCTTAAATGCTCTATATCTTCTTCACCCAAATCTTTGGCGAATTCGTCGTTAAGCTCTGGCATCTGTCTTATTGTGATCTTTTTTACCTTGACCTGGAAATCAACGGTTTTACCGGCAAGATTTTTATGCAACCAGCCTTCTTCATCTTCACTTTTATAATCCTCAGGCAAAGAGATAGTAAAGCTTTTTTCTTCGCCCTGATTCATTCCTACAAAATTTTCAGCCATTCCTGGTATTAAAGAGGCTTCATTAACTTGTACGACTTCTTCCTCCGTCTCCAATTCTTGCAGATTTACATCATCTATTAAATTGGCAGATAAATCTATAGTAATAAAATCATCATATTGGACTGGTCTATCTTCGACAGGTATATAGTCGCTTCGTTCTATTCTCATTTTCTCCAGAACTTTATCAACCTCTTCCTGGGTTACATTGACTTCACTTTTATCAACTTCCAGGGTTGATAAATCGGGTAATTCTATATCAGGTTTAACATCAACGTTAATAGCTATATGTATGGGTTCATTTTCGTTTACATTAATTTCATCGTAAGATGGTTCAATATCCGACATTTCCATAGGTCGGACTATGCCCAGATCAGAATTTGTAATAGCTTCTTCAAAGGCCTTTGGTATTAGACTCTCTATAACATCAGTTTTAATATATTCCCCAAAGCGCATTTTGAGTATATGCCTTGGAGCGCGACCTTTACGAAAGCCCGGAACCAAAGCTTCTTTTCTTACCTCATCATAGACCTTATCTATTTCGGCTTTGACATCTTCTTTTGGGATTTCAATCTTGATTTTCTTTTTACAGGAGCTTATATCCTGGATTTCTACTTTCAAGGGAACCCCCTCTGCAATTTAATTTACGCTTGATCAGATAATCTAATTTGATCAAGTTCCCCCAGGAAGGACAAGAATGAAAATAAAACATTCTCACTCTTTACCACTTTTCCTTTTGATATGATTTATAATAAAAGGCAAAAGGCATCAAAATTGCCCTTTACCCCATTCATCTAAGGCTATTTTTTGTATTCAGTCAATTTCATATTATGGTGGGCATGGCGGGAGTTGAACCCGCACGGGCAAGAACCCAACAGATCCTAAATCTGCCTTGTCTACCAGTTCCAACACACGCCCACTTTCTAATCCAGATTCCAGAATTTTTGTCTGAGCTAAGAAAGCGAAAGTCTCCGGGAATTGATTTAATACTCACTCAGGTAAACAAGATAAACATTTACCTGATCAGGGTTTAATGTGGAATCTGGGAGCGGTAAAAACATAAATAATAACTGGTGAGCCGTGGAGGAATCGAACCTCCAACCTACTGATTAAGAGTCAGTTGCTCTGCCAATTGAGCTAACGGCCCATCCAAAAAAATCACAGAGACAATCAGTGGGATTCTCTATGAATATATTCAAACACGCCCGGGAGGGCTCGAACCTCCGGCCTACGGATTCGAAGTCCGTCGCTCTATCCATCTGAGCTACGGGCGCATATACATATAAAAATATGGGGTGAGTGAGGGGTCTCGAACCCCCAACCACCAGATCCACAATCTGATGCTCTACCGTTGAGCTACACTCACCACAAATTAGTACCCCCGGCAGGATTCGAACCTACGTTAAACGGATTAGAAGTCCGGTGCCTATCCACTAGGCTACGGGGGCAAACAACCTCATATTAACAAGAAGCTGTCTGCTTGAAACAATTTCTGGAGTCGGGGCGAGAGGATTTGAACCTCCGACTTCATGCTCCCAAAGCATGCGCGCTAGCCGGACTGCGCCACGCCCCGATGTCACTGACGTATATTTCAAGCAACCAAATCTTAATTTAAAAAGCAGATTCAGGTTTCAGCTTCACCATGTAAGGATAGCACACTTCATTTTCAATTTCAAGTTTTTTTTCCGTTATGTTTACTCGTATCGCAACGCTTCAATAGGATTAAGATGCGCTGCTTTTCTGGCAGGATATATACCGAAGAATATGCCAACAGAGGCAGCAAACAAGAATGCAATAAGTATGGCGTCAATAGACACTTCAGTTTTCCATCCAGCCAGATTCGAAATCAATCTAGCCCCTCCCATACCCATAAGTATTCCGGCTATTCCACCAAACAAACTGAGGACAAGGGATTCTACAAGGAACTGTAACATTATATCGCGGCTTTTGGCTCCTACAGCTTTTCTTGTTCCAATTTCCCTTGTGCGTTCGGTAACTGAAACTAACATAATATTCATAATGCCAATTCCACCAACAATCAAAGATACAGCAGCGATGCCGGCCAGAAGGTATGTAAAGCTCTGACCCGTCTGTTCAAGCATTTGCAGGAACTCAGTTTGTTCGCTTATATTGAAATCCGATTCTTTATTTGCTGCCAGTTTATGCTGTCTTCTTAATAGCTTCTCAATTTCTGCATTTGCTGCTTCCATATCATCTTTACTTTTTACTTCTACGCTTATACTCCGCAGATGGTCTTGACCAAAAAGCCTCTTCTGAGCAGTTGTTAAGGGTATATAAACCCGGTTGTCCATATCCCAGGGCCCCATAGCACCTTTTTCTTCCATTATTCCCAGAACCCGGAAGCTGATATTATTTATACGAATTTCCTTACCTATAGCTTCTCTATTTTCAAAAATATTTTCTAATACGGTTTTTCCTATTACGCATACTTTTTCTTTATATTTAACGTCCATTTCAGTAAAAAACGAACCTTTTTCCACATAGGAATTTTCTACCCTCTGATATGAAGGTGTAACACCCAGAATTTCTATATTATCGTTTTTGTTTCCGTATTTGACTTGGGCACGATTTGATATTTCCGGTGAAACGTAGTTTACAAGAGTTGACTTTTCTTCCAGTATTTCAGCATCTTCATATTTGAGGGTACTGCCAGCACCAAATCTACGAAGTCCAAACCTCTGGGAGCCGGGTCTTATTGATAATACGTTGGAGCCCATTTGCTGTATCCTGTCCGATATATCTGCTTTTGCGCCCCTACCTATGGAAATCATAGTGATGACTGCACCCACACCTATGATAACGCCTAACATGGTGAGAATAGAGCGCATTTTATTACCCATAAGGCTTCTGCGCGCAATTCGGATGCTTTCTTTAATTCTCACAGCATTTCCTCTCTTTCCACAGCCCCATCCCGCAGATGTATAACCCGCTGACTGTATTCGGCAATGTCTCTTTCATGGGTAACAAGAACTATTGTAATACCATCCTCATGAAGTCGCTGAAATATACTCATAATTTCTTCTCCTGTTCGGGAATCCAGGTTTCCGGTTGGTTCATCAGCCAGTAAAATAGATGGATCATTCACTAAAGCTCTGGCAATTGCGACGCGTTGACGCTCTCCACCGGACATCTCAGCCGGTCGGTGATTTGCCCTGTGACCAAGACCAACAGCTTCCAAAACCTGTTGAGCCTTTTCCCTGCGCTCTTTTTCAGGCATATCACCGTATACTGTGGGTAGTTCCACGTTATGAATGGCCTCTTCCCGGGCCAACAGGTTAAAAGTCTGAAACACAAATCCGATCTTTTTATTTCTTATTTCAGCTAACTGATTATCATTAAGACCGCTTATAGAAACATCGTCAAGCTCATATGTTCCCTCAGATGGCACATCAAGGCAACCTATTATATTCATAAGTGTGGATTTACCCGATCCAGAAGGTCCCATGATAGACACAAAATCACCTTTCCTAACCATTAAGGATACCCCTCGAAGGGCTGCAACTTTCACTTGTCCCATGGTATATACTTTATGCACATCATTCATAACAATCATGCTTATATTTTTCCTTCCATGAGCAGATTTATATTAACGCGGAGGAGGGCCGCCTGGTCTTCTGCCGCCACGAGACATTCTTTGAAAGTTGGACATAGGGTTTTTCATACGCTCAGACATCCAGGGGGGAAGCCCACCAGCATTTTGACCGGGTGTTGCGATCATTACCACATCACCTTCCTGTAATCCGGATATAATTTCTGTAATATCCCATCCCCGGACTCCGGTTTCTATAGGTATAGGTCTATCTGGTTTACCATCAACCACCGGTACGGCCATCTTACGCCCTCGAATATCCATTACGGCTTCGTTATCCAGCACCAATATACCGCGTCTGTCAGCTACCATAATTTTTACTGAAACGTTCATACCGGGTTTCAATATTCTTGTGGGATTGCTTATCTCTGTTGTAACTTCAAAGGATGTTACATTTTGGACTACATGCCCCTGGGGTGCTATCTTTAACACTGTTCCATCAAAAGTCTGATCCGGAAAAGCATCCACCGTAATTACAACGAATTGACCAGATTGGACTTTACCAATATCCGTTTCGTCAACGTCAGTCTTTACATATACATTATCCAGATTTGCCATTGTAACCAGAAGTGTTCCAGCCGATGCCATAGATGACATACTGGAAGTAATAACCTGCCCCTCTTCTACTTCCTTCTGGAGTATTGTACCGGCAATAGGAGCTTTAACAACTGTATCAGCCAGCCTGTCTTTGGCGGCTTTAAGGGCAACTTCGGATTTGGTGACAGACGCTTGAGCCGCTTCCAGGTCTTTTTCTTTTAGCTCTACCTGCACAGCATTTGCCTTTACCAATTCAAGAGTAGATTTGGCATCCTCGACCTGTGATTCAGTAAGCTTAAGCTCTTTTTCCCTTGTTGTTTCCTGTTTTACTCTATGTTTTGCCGATTCCAGGGCCAGTTCGGATTTGGTAACACTGAGTCTTGCCAGTTTAATTTCTTCCGCGCTGGATGGTTTTTCCACAATCTTCAACTGCTCTACAGCAGAATCGTATGATGCCTTTGCCGAATCCAACTTTGCCTTCGAAGATTCCACCTCGGCTTTGGAAACAAACTGCTGTTTAAATAAAGTCTGATACCTTTCATATTCTTGTTGGGCCAGATCAAGGCTAGATTTGGCTTGAGTTACAGAAGCTTCCGCCCTTTTAACTGATTCAGGACGTGAGATTTCCGCCTGCTTTAATCTGAGTTTTGCCATTTCCAGATCGTTTTCCGCTTCTTTTACAGCTCGGGCATTTGCCTCTTTTTCCAGTTCGATCTCTTCTATTAATTTATCCAGCCTTATTTCTGCGTCTTTCAAAGCTTCCTTGGCTTGTTTTATCTGTATTTCTGTTTGTTTTTTCTGTAAATCTATGTTTTGTTTTGCCTGGGTTAACCGGGCTTTTGCGGTTTTGAGATTGGCTTCTTCCTGATCAACGTCTGCCTGGGTATAGGTTTTCTCTATCTCAGCTATTAGATCGCCAACTTTTAACCTATTTCCCTCTTCAACAGCGAGTTTTGTAATTGCCCCACTGGCTTTTGATCTTACCTCTACAACAACAAGCGGTTCAATAGTTCCTGTTGCGTCAACAGCTACAGTAATGTCACCTCTTTTGACTGTGGCAGTACGCATTTGATTAGCAGCACTGTCAGCTTCTTTTTCAGATAAAATACTCCTGACAACTATTGCTCCACCCGCCATTATAACAATAGCTACAAATGCGATAATAATCCACTTCTTCATAAGACTGCTCCTTCTTTTAACCTTCAACACCTAGAATACCCATAGCCTTCTTCAGAGCTTTTTCGGCTATCTTGTAATCATAAAAAGCCCTGACCTGATTTACTAAAGCCTGGGCGTATCTGGCCTGAGCTGACAGCAGTTCCAGAAATATAATCATATTTCGCTCATATCGTCCCTGGGTTACATTCATACTGTTAGTTGCATCAACAACCTGTTCAGAGGCTATTTCCATGCTTTTTCTTGCCCGGACTAAGTCCAGGTATGCTTGCTGAACATCCAGGGCTATAGATCGCCCAAGCTCTTCAAAATCCTGTTGAGCTTTTTGAATCCTTATCTCAGCATTTCTCTCACGGCGTTTATTGATTCCATTATCGAAAATAGGAAATGTTAATCTCGCAACTGCTGACCAATCCCTGTAGTTACTGAAGTTGTCTGTATCACGCAGGTAATCGTCAAGGTCTACGTTAAAGTTACATTCGGCTGTCAGAACAGGCCATCTTTCCATTCTGGCAATTCTAAGAGACCATTCCAATGATGTTATTCTGGATTTTGTGCTGATTATCTCAGGACGGTTTTCACTGGCTGTTAAAATAGAGTTTTCCAAGGACATTTTAAGAGTTGGGTCAACTGTTTTCATATAGATGGAATTATCCAGGTTATCTCCCAGAAGGGGTGAGGATATTTCCTCTTCATCCACTATTTTCAATCTAGAATCAGGATCCAAACCCATTATAGATGCAAGCTGGGCTCTGGCCAATTCGAAGTTATGCTGTGCGTTAATCAGTGATAATTCATCGTTGGCCTGTTGAACCCTAGCAGCTGCTACATCAGCCGGAATAGATCGTCCTGTCTCTTCAAAGGCCTTGGTCTTTTTTACATTGCTTTTTGATATTTCAAGTAAATCTTCATTTACATCTATTAATCTCTCCGCTTCCAGGACGTTGTAATAGGCTTGTGTTATGTTAAATATTAAGTCCTGCTTAGTTTCTTTATATGAACTCTCAACGGATCTTTCACTCGCTCTTGATTGAGCTATTTCCGCTTCCCGACGCCCATGATCCCATATTATATAGCTTGCACCAAGGGAAGCATTATAATTTTGTTCTTCCCAGCCAAAATCTATCATATCGGTAAAACGATACTCCCCGTTAATATCAACCTGGGGTAAATAGTTGGAAAAAGCATCCTGAATATCCAGCTTTGCTGATTCCAAATCCAGCTCTGAATTTTTAATATTTGAGGATTGCTGTAGAGCAATATTTATACAGTCTTCCAGGGAAAGGGGTTCTGAAAGGTCATACGCTGTAACGTTATCCTCATCTGCCGACCAGGAATAATTTACCCATATGATTGTAATTACCAGCGAAACAGAAAGAATGGATTTCCACATATTTTTACCTTTCAATATCTGCCTTTTATTAAAAAATTATTGAATTTTTGTTTCTTCCGGGTATAGTTTGATAATAATAAGAAACTCCTTCTATAAGCCGTCATTCCTGCTTTTGCAGGAATGACAAGCAAATTAAGTTTTTCTTTTTTTTACATGCCCGGAGGTGAAGGAGGCCTTCTCATCTGCTGCTGTTGTTCTTGATTTTCCTCTTTCCATTTATTCAGCTTCTGCATCTGTTCAGGGGTAAGTATATCAGACAATTTCTCCGCAAGAACCTTCTCGATCCTATCCATTTCCGAACGCAGGTTCTGCATGGCTGTCATATCTCCATCAGATTCCTGCATTTTTTTGGTTGCTTTTGCTTGATCTATCCATGCTTCCTGATAAACTTTTCTGGCTTTCAACAAAGCATCGTCAGAAATCTTTAAATCAAATGATACATAAGCCCATGAAGATTCCAATGGATTTTGCCTTACAAACCCACCAGGAAAATTTCGTCTTTGACGATTTCCTCTATCAGGTCTTTGAGCTTCGCTGGAATCCTGAAAAACTATTATACCCAAAACAGCTATTATCATTATAATAGTTATCACTATAAAACTTTTCTTCATTGTAACCCTCGCTTTTTAATTAGTCAAAATAGAAATAACAAAAGTAAATTCCACTTTTATTTGACTGAAATACCATGATTTAAGTTGAGTCTAAATTAAGCACGTCATATTATCCATTGATTCTATCTTTGTACTATGATAGATTATAATAAAACTATTTACGAATAAAATCAACGCTGAATGGACCAAGCATAAAATTTATGTCCGTGAAAACTTTGGCTCTTCCGGTTTGAGTATGGTAATAATTTGAAAATTTTCTCAGCCTGTCATTCCTGCTTTCGCAGGAATGACAGCATATAGAAGTTCCTTATCTTTAACACGCTGAACCAGGAAGAACCAAACTTTATCGCAATAAACACAGGGACATAAATTTTATACTTGGCTGAATGGAGGAAAAGTAATGTTCATAAATAATAGCAAATTTAAAGGTGTTATTCCACCCCTGGCTGCACCTTTAACCCCGGATGAAAAAATAGATGAAAAATCCCTGCGCAAACTTATAGATCATGCGATCTCCGGTGGTGTTCACGGTATATTTATACTGGGAACTACAGGAGAAGGTATGAGGATAACCGATAAAGAATGTGAAAGAGCGATCCAGATAACTATTAATTATCTGGCTGGTCGTGCTGTTTTACTCGTGGGATGCAGCGATTTTGGCACACAAAGAACTATAGAAAAAATGCAAAAGATGGAAAAAGAAGGGATTGATGCCTTTGTTGTAACTCCATCATATTTTCTTCCCGGCTACACTTCTAAAGAACTAATATCTCACTATACAAAAATTGCTCAAAAGTCCAGCATACCAATATTTATTTACAATCTTCCTATAAACCAACAACCAGATATTGAGGTTGAAGCATTGGATGAAATCAGTAAAATTGATAATATCGCAGGTGTAAAAGACAGTTCTCAAGATATGGATCATCTTATGCAGGTTATAGGTATATTCAAGGACAGAAAAGACTTTAGAACATTTGTTGGTACCGAAGTTTATATGGT
>WJIO01000320.1 GCA_014730235.1 Candidatus Poribacteria bacterium | reverse complement strand
ATTGTTACATCCGCGACGGATGACTGCGGAATGTAGGGTTTATATATATGTAATGCTATTTTCCTCTTTTTAAAGTTTTCTGGCTCTTCCGAATTGAGTGTGGAAATAATTTAAAAACTTTCTAAGCATGTCATTCCTGCAAAAGCAGGAATGACGAATTCTATAGTCAACAATAGAAAATCAGTGAATACTAATTATATAGTAAAAACTAATTGATTTTTTGTTAAATCTTGATTATGCAATTTTATAATTCTGGAGAATGAAGCATGAAAGATATAGATAAATTTCCCATCGTGGCTATAGCATCATCAAACGATGAGAAATTGGGATATTTGAAAGCTCCTGTAGATGCGGAGGTTAATTATAAGCAAATTGATGCCATAGTCCGGCGCGCCCTGGAAGTGGACACATCGGACAAATCCCTGAAAAATATCATAAAGCCTGATGATTGGGTTGTGATAAAACCCAACATGGTGACCAGCAGGAGCAATCCCAATTGTTCCTATTGGTATAAGGGAATACCACACCCGGGACAGGTTACTGATTTAAGGGTAATCAAAAGCATTATTAATTATATCATAGAAAATTGTAACCCCCGTCGCATAACTATTGCCGAAGGCGGCGCTGAATGGAAAAAAAACGACGAACCAGGAACTCCACCAGAACAGACAGAAGATGGCTGGACTGTTCACTGGCCAGAGTTCGAAAATCTTTCCTATGTGGATATGGTAGATGATTTTAATAAAGGTTATCCCGGTCTAGTGGATATTATTGACCTGAATTATGATGATATTAAGTTTGTTGCTGTTCCCGATCCTAACAATTCAGGTATTGGAGCATTTCAACGCGTAGGTGCAGACAGGAGATCTCCTGAAGAATATGGTCGGGAAGATTATGTTCCCGGCACTGGAACTCTCCGGAAAGGCTACTATATACCCGAAACTATATTAAACTGTGATAAATTTATTTCTGTGCCGACAATGAAAACTCATCTTTGTGGAACTACCCTGGTTTTAAAAAATTATATAGGTATATTACCCAATCACCCCTCCGGTGTAGTACGTAAGCATGACATACATCATGGTGATGTGCAAAAGGGATTTGTGGACCTGGCGTCTTATCATCCAGCCGACTACAGCATAATTCAGGGTTTCTGGTCAACCGAGGGGAACGGTCCCCAATGGGGTGAGAATATCAGGCATAATGTAGTCATAGCAACTGCCGATCCGGTAGCTGCCGACGCTGTAGGTTCTGCCGTTATGGGTTTTAATCCTATGGATATGGATTACATAAGATACGCCGCCCGAAAAGGTTTCGGAGTATATGATCTGCGTCATATAAATGTTGTCGGTAAAACAATCAAAGAAGTAAGACGCAAATTTCAAAGGGCGGTAGGACGCAAGGGTATTGGTTTTTGCACCAGGGGTAATAGAATATGGATGGTAAAAGGTGGTAAAGACACTGAACCCAGGATGTTTGAAAGTGAAGAGCGTTACATTGACCTGACAATCCATTTCTGTCATGATGACACCACATCAGCCACAGCATGGGTGGATATAAATTCGGCCCGTAAACAGGCAGGAAAACTCTGGGCTTCAGCCGATGGGGTTATGTATATAGAGCTTAACGGTCAGAAAGTGGTCGAAAAAAACACATCTACAGGACACATCTTCGCCGAATACATGGTTGACATAGAGCTAAAACAAGGTGTAAATCAACTGGTTGTTTATACTGAAAAAGGTGAAAAAGGCTTCGGTTTCACTGCCCTTATATGCGACGAAAGCGGCGACGGTTTGTTTGATATTGACTATAGTATTGATCCGTCAAATAGAGAAGCTGTAGTTCCGGTTTAATAATTGGATGCTTATGGGGCATACTTTTGTATGCCCCATAAGCATCCAATTGAGAGAATTATTAATTAATTTATTCTACGCGTTTCTTTTAACGCTTCAATAACCACTGGCATGGATTTCTTCCAGTTAGGTGGAATTAATTCTGACACTTCAAAGGCCAGTCTTTTACCATCAGGTGACGCCTGCTGCGCGCTGTCAAGAACGATCTTCCTGATCTTTTCCGGCTCAAAAAAATACGTTGTTGTCTGTATATTTGACCAGAAGAGCTTATCAGGCCAGGCCTGTCTACATTCATCCAGAGGCATGTCTCCCTCTGGCGGTGGTGTAAGGGATTCTATCAGGTCTATAGGAGATTCGGCTATCAGTTCTTTGCAGCACGACAGCTTACCGTCGTAATGATTACCAATAATTTTGCCTGATTCGTGGAGTATAGGATAACAGTCTTTATAAACAGACATATGGAAATCATTAAAACGGTCTGGTCCTGTGGTTTCGGCTGTGAAATTTTCCAGAACTGACACATACTTTCCGGGGCCTTCTGCCACGATCTCAACATTTTTCTTGAAATTCTTCAGCAAAGCTTTATAAAACTCCATCACCGCATCTTCAAAATCTATAAGGTGATAGGCCATGTTTTCAAGCCCTGCATAATCCACAAGGATACGCTGATATGGAGTCCGGGAGCCAAGGGAGATATGCACAACCCCATGTCCTGCGACTTCCTTTTTATACTCCTCATACCTGCTGTAATCGCCAGCCCATATATCCGTATGTTCTGTAATGTATGTCATAACTCTGTAGTCTTCGGCGGTTTTCAGCAGATATTGATCATGCCAACCATCTTTCCGGGTGCTGTAGATCTCACCTACAGGA
This sequence comes from Candidatus Poribacteria bacterium, assembly GCA_014730235.1. GTDB lineage: Bacteria > Poribacteria > DTPJ01 > DTPJ01 > WJIO01 > WJIO01. The sequence goes on along the minus strand of WJIO01000320.1, from coordinate 2,473 downwards.
GTTTTCATGGTGGTGCGGTCTATTCTGTGTCCATTTTCGTTGTAGGTATCATGGGATACTTCCAGATTGTTGGCCTTACTCCCCACCGGGCAGTATAAATATGTAACTCTCAGCCCATCCTCAAACATAGGCAACCATGCAGGATCATCCTTTGTATGTCGAAATTCGTTGTAATATATAGTATAAGGTATCTGGTCTGGACATTCACCATCCAGAAAAACTTCTATTCTTTCTTCAGGGGTCATCATATGTATACTCCATTTAACCGTAAAATATGGGGTGTTTGCTTACCAATCGCGGCAGAGGCAGGGGACGGAAAGGCATACCTTCAGTCTTTTCGTTTATCATTCCGATGAATTCATCAACCGTCATCTCTTTTTGTCTTCTATCTTCCCTAGAACGAACACTGAGATTTCCCGAATCTTTTTCCTTTTCACCAACCACCAGCAGGTAAGGTATCCATTCCTTTTCACCGTTCCTGATTTTTTTGCCCACTGTGTCATCCCGATCATCTATATCAACCCGGATATTGTAACGAGAGATGGTGTTGCATAGTTCTTCGGCAAAGGGAATAAATGTGTCAGACACGGTTATAATCCGGGCTTGTGTCGGTGACAGCCACAGGGGGAACATAGGGGCTATGCCACGTTTTGCATCAATAGCAATGTTTTCCAATATAGCGCAGAGGGTTCTTTCTATGCTTCCAAAGCTTGAGGCGTGGATAATTACCGGGCATGGGTGTTTATGACCATTTTCATCAATATAGCCAATATTAAAGCGTTCACCGTCCTTTACATCCCACTGTACTGTACTAACCTGGACATTGGCTTTATCATCGGTTATGGCCTGATACTCGTTCTTTATGGCAAAATAATGGCTCATCTCCGGCATAAGTTTAAAGAATGCGGGAACCTGCATACGCTTGCCGATGCTTATAAGCCAGTCCTTATTTTCTTCAAAAAATCCCACAGTACCTTCCCATCCCAGAACCCAGCGACCTCTGGCGATAATATTATTCATTAATTCTGCGAATTTCAGGCACAGGATTTCATATTCTTTACGGGCTTCTTCATTACTGGCGCAGGCGGCGTGCATATCAGTCATCATAAAATTTCGCACCCTTTTAAGTCCACTTACTTCACCTTCCTGCTCATTGCGAAAACATGTGGCCTCTTCGTATACTTTAAGGGGTGTCTGCTTGTGGGTAAATATGGTGTTCTGCATAAAGGGAAATGCCAGGGGATCCGATGCGTAACGCAGATAGCATACACCTCTTCCGCCATCTACCTGATAATCCCTTTCGTGGAATTCTCCCATTAACTCTCCGACTACGTTATGATCCCCACGGATAATGATAGGATTTTTCATTTCAAATGCACCCCATTCATGGGCCAGTTGAGCGGCGTAATCCAAGATAAGTTTCTGGATAAGCAGTCCCTTTGGATACCATTTGTAATGGCCTTTTTCCGAAGCATCACAGTAGTCAACCAGTTCATGAGTCTGCATGTATTCGATATGTTTTGGTCGTTTTCCTGTATCCTCGGCCCTTCCAAGTTCATTTGATACAAACTGTTTTAGCATTTTATAAACAGGTTGTTTCTTTTTGAAAACAGGACATTGGGAAAAATCTTCTGAATTAACCTCGTAGTCTTCTCCCTCAAGATCAACCACAACAAAGCGGACAAATTCGCTGGGTTTACGTCCTTCTTCTTTTTCCTCAGCTTTGGCTTCTTCCGCTTCCTCACCGGGAATATAACGACCGCTCCATTCCGACAGGGGATGTCCAAGACATGACAGATCAAAGGCCTTATACCACCCAAAAGGTGCTCTGACTACACTCAGATATTGGCTCAGGCGTTGTTCCAGATCATCCATTACCTGCAAGGCAATTCTTGGGGTGCTGGGGTTCTCCGTTAGATGGACATAAGGATAAATTACCACTGTTTCGACATTTAAAGCTGACGCTCTCTTGACAGTGTCTGAGGCCAGTTGTGAAGCGACAGATGATGGTGATTCTGAATCCCCTTTTTCCACACCGATAAAAATCACTATACATTCATGGTCAATAGACATCTCACCATGATCGGCTTTTAATACCTCTGCACCTTCCATGGCTTTTTCTCTACCTTCAAAGCGAAAGTATTTTGTATGAATACCTAAAGTTTTCAAGCTATCGTCTCCTTTTAAACTTTATATGATTTAAAAAACAGGTCTAACCTGATATTTCCATAATAATATTACTGATAAGATTAACAGACAAATCAAACCTTTTCAAGATATTTTTCTGCTTGACCAAGTATAGAATTTATGTCCGTGAAGACTTCTGGTAGTCGAGTGCGATTTAAAATTGTATTTATGCCGCCAACCCTTTTCTATACCTTCCCCAATATTCTTTCCATTTGTCGTTCTTCCACTTCAGCCTCAATAAAGTGGTGTATTGAGCACCTTCTGTGGTCCATCGCATTCCACTCCT
>WJIO01000319.1 GCA_014730235.1 Candidatus Poribacteria bacterium | reverse complement strand
TTTCCTAGTCGCGCCTACTGAAAATGTAAAAGAAGCTTCTGATTTTTTGACAAACAAAGGCAAAAGGAAGATATTTTAGCGGTTTAATTCAGAAGAGCAAATCTTTTATGATCCAGTATTTTCTCTGAAACGACTTAAATCCAGTTGGTGCTTGCTTACCAACTGGGCTAACCATGATCTATTCATCCCGGCTTCTCTGGCTGCTTCTGATATATTTCCCTGTGTTTCGGACAGGAGTTCAGCCAGGAATATTCGCTCTACCTGTTCTTCTGCTCGTTTTCGGGCTTTGGCCTTTATGTATTTAAGCTCTTCATTATTTCTGGGAACAACTTTTGTTTTTTTTGCAATCAGAATTTTATCAGAATTAACCAGGCCCGCGTTTCTTATCTCTTCCGGGAGTATTTCGCAATTAATCATATTAGATTTACAGAGAATCATGGTGCTCTCTATTATATTTCTGAGTTCCCTTATATTGCCGGGATAATCATAAGCATATAAAGCATCAAGAGCATCATCTTCCACACCGATAATTTGTTTACCCATTTTTTCGTTATAATCAGCTATAAAATGTTTTATAAGAAGAGGTATATCCTCTTTACGGTCTTTAAGCGGCGGTAATTCCAATTCAAAGACTTTAAGCCGATAATATAGATCATGCCGAAATTCTTTTTTTGATACCAGCTTTGCCAGGTCCTGATGAGTAGCGGCTATAACCCTTACATCCACAATTACATCCTGGTTACTTCCCAGTGGGCGTATAATTCCCTCTTCCAAAACTCTCAGGAGTTTAACCTGAAGGTTTAAAGGCATATCGCCTATTTCATCCAGAAATAATGTACCTCCATCGGCTTCTTCAAATCTTCCTATTTTTCGGGATGTGGCGCTGGTAAAAGCACCTTTTTCATGACCAAACAGTTCGCTTTCCAGCAAATTTTCCGGTATTGCCCCACAATTTATAGGCACAAAGTTATTTTCCGCTCGCAGACTTGAATTATGTATGGCCTGGGCCAGGAGTTCCTTACCTGTGCCGGTTTCCCCATGTATTAATACATTTGTATCAGTGAGAGATACTTCCTCTGAGTTCCTGATTAGCTCTATAATGGCCGGGCTGTTTCCCACTATGTTTTCAAAGCAGTAGTTCCTGCGATCCTGCTTCTTCATTTTTAAGTTGTGACGTCTTAATAAGGCCTCTGCACGCTGTAAATCCCTGTGTAGTATAGCTTTTTCTATTGATGCAGAAATATTTGTAGACATAGCTTCCAGGAGTATTTGATCATCTTCAGTGAAATTTCCGTTTTTCTTATTTACCAGCTCAAGGACACCAATAATACCATTTTCACCATGAAGGGGTACGCAAAGCACCGATTTTGTGATAAAACCTGTATTTTTATCAATATCTTTACAAAAGCGTTCATCTTTTTCTGCATCCAAAACTAATGCGGATTTTTCTTCCCTGGCTACCCATCCCGCGATACCGGAATAGATGGAAAATCTACTTTCCCGTAGACAGTTTTTTACTCCCTTATGCTCTACAGCTACAGTGGGGAAATACAATTCTTCTTTTTCATTATCGTAGAAAAGTATAGATGCTCCTTCTACATTAATGAGTTCCTTTGTCTGTAAAATTATAAATTCCAGCAGGGCATCTATATCAACAGTAGAATTCATAGTACTGGAAATATCGTATACAGAAGACAGCCGGCTTATTTTGTTTTCTAATTGCCGGTAACGATATAGCCTTGTTATTATACGAACTCTGGCTATAAGTTCAGTCCTGTCAAAGGGTTTAGTTAAAAAATCATCAGCTCCTGACTCAATACCCTTGAGTTTGGATTCCCGATCACCCAGACCAGTAAGGATAATGACCGGTATTTCAGCAATAATCGGGTTAGCCCGAAGGGAACGGCAAACTTCAAAACCATTAACATCTGGCATCATAACATCCAGAAGTATTAAATCAGGTGATTTTTCTTCTGCTTTTTCCAGAGCCTCTTTTCCGGTGGTTGCTGAAATTAGATTGTAACCTTGACTTGATAAAAGGGATTCCAATACATTAAGCACAGCAGGTTCATCATCTACAATAAGAATGGTGCTTTTATGTTCCATCAAGAAATCACCTTATGTGTAAAATTATTACGGTAATATAAGATTCCAGTTCCCACAGTCGTAACTATAGTCGGGAAACCTGTTAATTACCGGTTGTATTATTTTGGGATATTGCAGGAATATTCAGTAAATGGAATGAGAAAAACCCGTAGATATAGAAAGCAATAACTCACCAATTGTCCTCCTTGAGTAAGGACAACGGTATAAGTTCCTGAACCTAAGACGCGGAATGTAATACCAGCAAATCTACCGTTGGATTCAGGGATTTTAATTTTTGTTTCAATTATGTAATCATACCAACTGTCATTTTCCGTTACCGCTATGTAGTCTCCTGGTGAACCGGATTGCAGGATAAGTTCTCCCGCCTTTAGTGTGGCTATAATTGAAAATTTTCTCAGCTTGTCATTCCTGCTTTGGAGGAATGACAAATTCTGTAGTTAAACATACAATAAAGCGATTTTTATAAATATAACTTTCGTTTTTAACTATTACTACAAATAACCTAAATCTTTCAGGCGTTCTTTTATTTTCTCGGATTCTTCACTATTGTAAGTTTCAAGGTTTCGTGCTTTAAGGTATGTTTCTTCATCAAAATCTTCGTATGATTCCTCTGCGTCAAGGAAATTTAGACCGTCAACAACACTGGGAACAGGTATATTCAGGGCATTCAGGACTGAGGGAAAAATATCCATTATGGAATATTTGTCTCTTCGCTTAACTTTATCTTTCTCTAAGTTGCTGTAAATAACCCCCCTGCTATTATGTCCACCGCCTGATAATGGTTCAGTATATATACCTCTTCCGTTTATTGTGCTCATAATGTATGTATGTGGATCATTCAATGTAAACAATATATCGGGTCCTTCATCTTTGAAAGGCCCATTATAAATATCCTCATCCAGGTATATACTATTACTGTTTATTATTTCACATTCCATTAACACTTTAACAACCTCATCCCTGGTATTTTCTAAATCATCGCCAAGTATATATATCTGTCCCAGGCGTACCGGATTATAGGCCCTTGAATTCTGGAAGTCAATATTATCATCATGGAATCTCAGTCTTTTTAACAGACCTTTAGCACCTCTGGGTATTAAATTCCATAGTAAAGCTGCTGTTTGTCCATAATTTTTTTCTATTAATTCCCTATTTCTTTTATTAAGTTTATCTGATATTTTTATAGGGAAATAGATAAAACCATTTTGATAAAGAAGTTCATTTATGTAGAAAGCCTTTTCTATACGCATATTTCCATGATCTGACATAAGTATAAAGAGGGTTTCCGAATCCAAAGAGTTTAATATTTCACCCAGGTCTTTATCTGCTTCTATATAAACTTTTTCCAGAAATGCGAAATCATCAGCTTCATGATTTATCAGGTCTACAGACCCATTACGGATAAATGTAAAATCAACATTATGTTTGCTGTAGCAATAACAAGCCGCCCTGGCTTGTTGCCGGTCTACCTCTATATATCCGTCAATGTATTTATCAAAATCAGTTTGTCTTAACTGAATTGATGGTCTTTGCATTTGTATTTTAATGTCGGCTCTCTCAAGTTCATCAACTATATCCATTGGATAAAATTTATCTCTATCGGGTATTTCAGAAGGTGTATAAAAACCCGGCATCCAGAAACCATTGATCTTTTGCACCGGGTGCATTAGTGGGAGACCTATAAGGCATGTTGTTTTTTCATATTTTTCTAGAATTTCGGGCATAGTCAATCCATGAATATTGCTGAAGTTATTCAAGGTATATTCACCGGTTTTTCTATTAAATCTATTCCAATCAAAAATGCTGTGCTTACCTGGATTCAGACCTGTAAGAAAGGATGACCATGCTGCTGGACTGATAGGGGGATTTACAGAATGTAATATACCGCTGAAGTAGTTGTCGTATAAATTTTTTAAGTTTGGTAAAAGTCCTTTATCCAGAAATTCTGATATATAATCCGGGTCTGCACCATCCCACCCGTAAATAAATATTCTTTTAGGCATTTGATTTGATTTTAACCTCATTTCAGGTGATTTCATGAAAATACTATTTATAATCATAGTTAACTGATATTTCTCAAAATTAACTAAAACCAGATATTACCTTGATTAAAGAGCGTTAACAAATGAAAATGCTACCAAACTGTCATTCCTGCTTCAAGATTTTTAAAAAAATCTTGAAGCAGGAATGACATAAGAATATATTTTTTAAACATTTTTATCCGTTTCTTCATGCTGAAATCTTATCAATATTGGTTTTAAAGATTTTTAGAATTCTCAGGTTAATTATATCATACCACTAATGTTTTAGCCAAAACAAATATATTATACCAAGCATAAATTTTACATCCCTGTGTTATTGCGAATAACGAAGTAACAAATAAAGTTTGTTTCTTCCGGGTTTAGCGTGGTTATAATTGAAAATTCCCTCAGCTTGCCATTCTTGCGAAAGCAGGAATCCAGTAGATCCCCATAAAGACTAGATTCCTGCTTTCGCAGGAATAACAGCATAAAGAAATTTCTTATCTTTACCATGCTAAACCCGGAAGAGCCAGAGTTTCCACGGACATAAATTTTATACTTGGTATATTATATCTATCTGTCCCAACTTAATCGGTTGAAATTTTTATGCACAATAAATCAGAAAGAGCTTCGTCCTACCGAAATTCATCGTTTGATATAAACCCAGATATCCATATGATATACAGGGCATGTACAGAAAGTATACAGACGGTTTGATACGGTGAGAAATTTTTAACTCCCATAAAAAGCATATATGTTTGTAAACACAGGTGTTGAATAGATAAGCGGACAGCAGGCACGCAATTTGCTGTAATGTATGTTTTGCTATGCAACTTTCAGAAAAGAATCTGGACATTTAATTTTTTCGGTTCTTCCAACTTGAACGTGGAAATCTATTGGGGTTTATTTTGGAACAGAAGGAGTTACTATATGCAAAAGATAAGATTAAACAGTCTGATTTTTCGTTCGGGGTCAGGTCAGTATTTAGTTATAGTTCTCTTTGCAGTACTGGCATTGTGTGGTTCCCTGCGAGCAGAAGTCACAGACGAATCGGAAACAGCAACCGAAGAATTACCAACTATATTGGTTACTGGAACACGAATTACGAAAGAGCCTATCTACCAGCCATATGCCTTTTACCGTACAACGGATAAAGAACTTGGAGAACGCATAGGTCGCACTGTGCTCGATCGTCTCAACTACGGTCCGGGCATCTTCGTTCAGCGCACTGCGCCGAACCAGGCCAGCCCATTCATCCGCGGGCTTACAGGAGAGCAGACGCTGTTGATGATCGACGGGATCCGCTTCAGCCACGCAATGATGCGCCCGGGTCCGAATCAATATTCAGCACTGATTCCCGGTGTCAGTGTCCATGCTCTGGATGCTATTCTGGGTTCATCCTCAACCGTCAACGGCTCGGATGGCTTGACTGGTGCTCTCGATTACCAACTCGCTCCTGCCGGTCGCGGCGTTACCAGCATTGCCTTACCCTGGGTCGAGTCCCGCGTTGATTCTGGAAACGGTGGTACCCTACGGCTTGGGATCGACGGTATGATGGACGATTGGGCACATTCAATCGAGTTCTCCGGGAGCATGTTCCACGACCGCGTAGGTGGCGAGGACTTCCGTAACCGCGTATTCGCCGAGAATAAGGATGCCTACAATGAAATCCCCAATACAGCCTACGATGAGCTTGCGGGTGGTCTTCGTCTGGCCTATTTTGGATTGGATAAACACCTATTGGAAATGGATGCAGGACATACGCGCCAGCTCGATGCACCGCGTCCGGGCGGTTATGCGGAGAATTCCGGAAAAACCGACCGCCTTTATCGATACTTCGATCCGCAAGAATTCAGTTATTTACACCTGCGCGATCAGTGGCGTATGCGCGGCCTCATTGTCGATCAACTCCAGACCACCTTCTGGTGGCACCAGTTCGGAGAAAAACAGTTCCGCTCTTCGATCCGCGATAGTGGTACGGATTCGGAACGGATACGCCGTCGTGAGTATAACGACACCCTGAATGCCTATGGAGCGGACATGCAGGTTACTACCCTGTTAGGATCAGAGGAACAGCATGAGTTGACATGGGGTGGAACATTTATATATGAGATGACCGACAACAACTACAGCGAGTTCCGCACACCGTCTGGTATTATAGATCCGTCGCTGTTGAGTCCACACAACCCAGAAGATTGGCCCAACAAAACATCTGTACCTGACGGTAGCATCTACATGAGTCTTGGATTTTTTGCCCAGGATGACTGGCAGATCACTTCAGTAATCAGCCTGCTCGCAGGTGCTCGATACAGCCGGTACGACTGGTCATTCGGCGATGTGGACGGTGGTGCCGATGACGTCACCGGCAGCCTGAGGGGAATCTGGGACATGACTGACTACCATCACATCTTCGCAGGAGTTTCAAAAGGCCTTCGTGCTCCCAACCTGAATAATCTGGCTGGTGCCGTTGACCGTGGTTCCAGTGGACAACCTGCTACCGGCAATCCAGATCTGGAGCCGGAAATCAGCTACACTTACGAAGCCGGCTGGAAATGGCAAAAAGATCGTAATTCCATCGCCTTCACTGCATTCAAAACCGACATTGTGGACCTTATTCAGCGGGATTTCTCCCTGGCCGAACCCGAATTCACCAATGTGGAAGGCGCAGACATCAGCGGCTTGGAGTCCGTTTGGGATTACGGTGTAGAGTTGGGCGAAATACACCGCTTAGCGCTGGTTGGTGCTGCATCATTGGTTGACGCCACCAAAAAAATCCCCATCGAAGCAGGAAACACTATAGAAGACAATATTTCACGCGCCAACCGAATGTATGGTCGGATCGGGCTTAAGTATGAGCAGGATCGCAATTGGTGGTGGCTTACGCAGTTCCGATGGCACGACGACTATAACAAAGTCTCTACTCATCCCAGCGATGCCGACGCTGATGACATCCGTTTAACTGTAGCTGGCAATCCGGACGGCAGTATGCCCGGTTACATTGTGTTTGATGTCATGTGCGGCTGGCGAAGCGACGAAGGTAATCACCATATCGGCTTTTTCATCGAAAATATAGCCGACAAAACCTACCGCGAACCCGGAACTGGTACTGACGGTGTCGGCCGTAGTATCGGCATCACCAGCGGATTCAGGCTCTAATAATATGTTCCACTATCAAAACCATAAGTATTTAGTAAAATCTCTATAGACCAGGAAAAAGAGGAAGTAATCTTGCTTCCTCTTTTTTATATACGACCGCGTCCCATAATACCATAAAATATAAGGTTAACTTTTGAAATATAATTGGAATATAACCAGTTTTCTAAGCCTGTTTTCAACACCCCTTTAAATCCTATTCAAGTTTTACAGGTTCCAGATAAACATCAGGATGTGGCAAACCCAAAACCTGAATTAAGTCATTCTGAAACTGGGTTAAAGGCGCAATCTGCTTCCAGCAACTACC